>CAXSEB010000037.1:11277-12007 GCA_964235805.1 uncultured Chitinophagaceae bacterium
ACCCTTTAAATGTTACCAAAGTTCTGTTGTCTCATCTTCATAAAGACCATTCCGGCAGCATAAGTAACCTGGATAATGCGTTATCTAAAAAGTTTTTAAGTTTTGCTAACGCAACCTATTATATAAATAAGAATGAACTTGAGCACGCAATTGCAACCGGTGCGCCCTCATACTTACCGAGGGATTTTGAATTATTAAATCAATCTTTAAATGTAGAATTTACCAACGGCAACGGCTTTATAGACAATTACATCAAATACGAAGTAACCGGTGCTCATAGTAAGTTTCACCAGGTATTTTGGATTGAAGAACAAGGCAAAAAAATTTTTTTTGGAGCCGATGATGCGCCGCAGCTACAACAAATGAAAAGCAGGTTTGTCGCTAAATACGATTATGATGGAAAAAAATGTATGGAATTAAGAAGGCAATGGTGGCAAAAAGGAGAAGAAGAAAAATGGACCTTTTTATTTTATCATGATATTAAACCGCCTATATTTGAATTTAAATAATGAGGCTAATTAAAAAAGAAAGGCCTGCCCTAAAAAGAGCTGGCCGTTGCTAACCTATGAAAAACACCTATTACAAAAATAGGAGAATTTTTATCTTTGCCAAGTATTATAAATTATTACCACATTTTTTTTGTTGCAAACAGTTATTTAATTACCGTTGAGGCAGCATTAAACGTTGTTGATTATTCCAGTTTTTGAGCCGTTGTAACAATACGCTTCTA
>CAXSEB010000038.1:0-11820 GCA_964235805.1 uncultured Chitinophagaceae bacterium
GTAAAATGGTATGTTGAAATATTGGATGAAAGTGAAGAACCAGTTATTGGAGTGGCAACTATCCTTACAATGGTAAAGAAGAAGTATTGAAGTTAATGTTCAACATTTACACATGGAAGCCTACGTAAAATCTTATAACGCCCAGGGAATATTAACAATAGAATTTTATCATCCTCAAAGTAATTCCTTACCCGCCGCCATTTTAAAAGAGTTATGTGATCAAATACTTTTAGCTGACACAAATGAAGAAATGAAAGTAATCATTCTTAAAAGCGCTGGTGATGGCGCTTTTTGTGCAGGTGCAAGCTTTGATGAGCTTAGTTCAATATCTAATGAAAATGAAGGACTACAATTTTTTAGTGGTTTTGCAAATGTTATTAATGCTATGCGTAAATGCCGCAAATTAATTATTGGGCGCATACATGGCAGGTGTGTTGGAGGTGGCGTTGGGCTTGCTGCTGCAGTCGATTATGCCATCTCAAATAACAAAGCTGAAATTAAACTTAGTGAGTTAGCCATTGGCATTGGTCCCTTTGTGGTTGGTCCCGCAATAGAAAGAAAGATAGGGGTGTCTGCCTTCAGCCAGCTTGCTATAAATGCCACATTATGGCATGATGCTAAATGGGCAAAAGAGAAAGGACTATTTACAGAAGTACATGAAAGTATTGAAAATTTGGATGAGGCTGTCTACAGGCTTGCAAGCTCATTAGCTCAATTTAACCCTGAGGCCATTTCAGAAATGAAGAAGATATTTTGGAGAGAAACTGAAGATTGGGATGAACTGCTAAAAGAAAGGGCAGCGATTAGTGGGAAACTTGTACTTAGTGATTTTTCTAAAAATGCAATTGCGAAGTTTAAACAAAAGTAAAATGCAAAGTCCTTTTTAAGAACATTATATCACACGTTATCGTACTCGTATAGCGGATCAATGTGAGATCCTGCTTCCATTTTATACACCGGCTTAATAATCCCATCTTCGAGTCCATAAACCCAGCCATGCAAATGCGGCCGTTGTTCCTTCTTCCATGCTGCCTGAATTATGGAAGTTTTTGCAAGATTAGCTACCTGTTCCTGAACATTTAATTCAGTAAGGCGGTTTGCTCTTTCCTCTTCTGATTCAATTGCGTCAATCTCCTCTCTGTGAAAACGATAAATGTCCTTAATGTTTTTTAGCCAGTGGTTTATAATGCCGTAATAGTGCTGATCCATTGCCGCTTTTATTCCTCCGCAACCATAATGCCCGCAAACAATAACATGTTTAACTTTTAAAACCTCAACTGCATACTGCAACACGCTTAGCAGGTTTATATCTGTGTTTACAACCAGATTAGCAATGTTGCGATGTACAAATATTTCTCCGGGCTGCGTGCCTGTGATCATGTCTGCCGGTACACGGCTATCACTGCAACCTATCCACAAAAATTCAGGCGCCTGTAAAGAAGAAAGCCTTTTAAAAAAATCAGGATCATCTTTTATTTTTTCACCAGCCCAGGCTTTATTTTCTACCAATAATTTTTCGTAAGATTTCATTATTCAAAGGTTTTAAATCTCTGATCTTTATTACTACATTTTATAAAGTTTCTTTTGTGAGAACTTAGTGAAACTACATATTTAATCCTCCGCAAACGCTTATAACCTGACCGGTTATGTAAGAACTCATTTCACTTGAAAGGAACAAAGCAGTATTGGCAATATCTTCTGTGGTACCAAATCTACCTAAGGGAATACCTGATTTAAATTTTTCAGCGCCTTCGCCTTCCTTTAAATAACCTGTCATATCGGTTTCTACAAAGCCCGGCGCTATTGCGTTACAGCGGATATTCCTGCTTGCTAATTCCTTAGCTATTGATTTTGTGAACCCAATAATTCCTGCTTTGCTTGCTGCATAACTGCTTTGGCCTGCGTTGCCGGTTTTGCCGATTATACTGCTCATATTAATTATGCTGCCGCTTTTTGCTTTCATCATTGGCCTGATGACTTGCTTCGTCATGTTGAAAACGCTTTTTAAATTTGTTGTTATCACTTCATCCCATTGTTCCTGTGACATTCGAAGGAGTAAATTATCTTTCGAAATTCCTGCATTGTTTACACAGATATCAACGGTGCCAAATTCTTTAACCACATCACTTACCATTTCTTCACATTCAGCAAATACACCTGCATTGCTTTTGTAACCTTTTGCTTTTACACCAAAAGAATCCAATCTTTCTTTTAAGTTCCTGGCTTTTTCTTCACTGCTTAAATACGTAAATGCTACATGGGCTCCATGTTCGGCCATCTTTAATGCAATGCCTTCGCCAATACCACGGCTGGCGCCTGTTACAATCACAACTTTATTTTCTAAAAGCTTCATAAATTATATTGATATGCTTGAAATAAAACTTACTTGGCATAAGCCTCGCTAAAGCTCTTACCATTATTAAGTGTTTTTATAAAGACTTTCAATGAATGTTTTTTAAGCCATTCATTAACCACAAATTTTGAAATAATATAATTGCTTATAACGGTTTGAAGAGAACCATTATGAAATTTTTCTCCGGTGTTCATTCTCATAACTGCAGCTAATTTAGCCTGAGATATCATATTTTTTGGCAGGTTCCTGATCGAATACATATCCCGATTATCAACCTGCATTGCAAGTCCCTCATCAAACCATGTTGGCACTTTAAAATGTAAGGTGTACCAGCCTAAATTTCTGTATAATACCGTATGGCTTATCTCATGAGCAAGAATGTTTTCATCATCCATATCTTTCGGAATAACAACATACGCACCAAGCTTTATATTGGTTACTGCAGGCGAACCAACTCTTCCATATTTCTCGAAATCAACGCTGTCATCACAATAGATTAATTTATAATTAAGCTTTGTATCATCTTGCCAAAAAGAAAAAACTTTTTTTTCTGCAATGGATTTTACTTGTAATATTTTTTTTATTGAGGTTGCAGAGGCGTGGTTTCTATAATATACGTTTTCCTGCTTTTTAAAATCAGCAAAATCAATAAGAATACATTTTGTTTCCTGTGGAAAAACCAGTAAATGTGCCACGGCTATAACCGGAAGAAATAAAAGTATTATCAGAATTGTCTTAGATACTACTTTCTTCATGCTACACTTTTATTGATGGAAAGTATCTCCTCTACAAAGTCTCTTTCATTACTTAGCCTCGGCACTTTATGTTGGCCGCCTAATTTACCTTTAGTTTTAAGCCATTCACTAAACGTTCCTCGTAGTAATATGTGTACAATGGGAAGCCGCAATGCAATGTCTTTGTAGCGCTTTGCTTCGTAATCACTGTTAATAGATTTTAAAGCGTTATCCAGCTCATAAGTGAATGCAGACATATCTTCCGGCTCTTTATCAAATTCAATCAGCCATTCATGGGCACCATTGCTTTGCTCACTGAAGTAAACCGGCGCCGCTGTGTAATCGCTTACTACTGAGTTTGTTTTTGCAGAGGCGATGCCAATGGCTTTATCCGTATTATCAACAATTACTTCTTCACCAAAAGCATTCATGTAATGCTTAAGCCGGCCGGTTACTTTTATCTTATATGGCTGAAGCTTTGTAAACTGTATTGTATCACCAATAAGATATCGCCATAAACCACCATTGGTAGTGATAACAGGAGCGTAGTTTTTATTTAGTTCAACTTTCTTTAAACCGATGGTCGAAGGATCCTTTTTGCCATATTCTTCAACCGGCATAAACTCATAAAAAATTCCATGGCGGGTGAATAACAACATTCCTTCTTCTTCTGACATGTCCTGCGCAGCAAAAAAGCCTTCACTTGCATTATACATTTCCAGGTAATTAACCGGAGCGCCAATTAGCTTGTTCAGTTGCTCGCGGTATGGAGTAAATGAAACACCGCCGTGCATGTATAACTCAAGGTTAGGCCATACTTCTTTCAAATATTGTTTCCCTGATAATTCGAGTATCCGTTTAATTAAAACAATTGTCCATGTGGGCACGCCTGCAAGAGAAGTTACATTCTCTTTCATGGTCGTTCTTGCAAGGGTATCAATTTTTTTTTCCCATTCGTCGAGTAAGGCAATACTTAGTTCGGGGGTGCGGATCCAATGTCCCCAAAACGGAGTGTTTTGCATAAGTACGGCGCTTAAATCTCCGTATTGTATTTCTTCATTAAGATAATGAACCTGGTGACTGCCGCCAACTACAAGGCTTTTGCCGGTTAATAAATCACTTTCAGGAAAATATTTATAGTAGTTCGTAAGCACATCTTTGGATGCTTTAAAATGAGTTTCCTGTAAGCTCTCATCACTTATAGGGATGAACTTACTTTTATCAGAAGTTGTTCCACTGCTTTTTGCAAACCAATTTATTGGGGTGTTCCATAAAATGTTTTCTTCACCCTGCATCATTCTTAAAATGTAAGGCTTAAGATCATCATATTCATGTATTGGAACCTGCTGTTTATAACTGCTGATAGTAAATAGTTTGGAAAAATTATACTTGCGCCCGAATTCTGTGTATTGTGCAGAGGTTACAAGGTGTTGTAAAACTTCACGCTGTGCCGCAACAGGGTTCTCAATCCAGTTATCAATGCGCCACAAACGTAAACGTGCCAAACGGGAAATGGCGGGGCTTAAAAGCTTCATTACTTAGCAAAGTAAATAATGATAATGAGAATAAGGCAATTCCGTTAATATATAATTGATGTAACCTTATTGATTTACAACCCCGAATGCAGGAAGTCTTTCCGTTTTAATTCAAAGTTTCTGCCTAAATATAGTTTTCTTACCTGTTCATCTTCCGCCAGTTCTTCAGATGTGCCGTGTTTAAAAATTTTTCCTTCAATAAGCAAATACGCTCTGTCGCAAATAGATAAGGTTTCATTAACATTATGATCTGTAATTAATATTCCAATGTTCTTGTCTTTTAATTTAGTGATGATAGATTGAATATCTTCAACTGCTATCGGATCAATACCGGCAAAAGGTTCATCAAGTAAAATAAATTTGGGATCAACCGCTAACGCTCTTGCAATTTCAGTTCTTCTTCGCTCACCTCCGCTTAACACATCGCCATTGCTTAATCGTACATGGCTTAGGCGTAATTCATCAAGCAGCAATTCTAATTTAATCTTTTGTTCCTTCCTGTTTAATTTGGTCATTTCCAGCACGGCAGCAATATTATCTTCAACACTTAATTTTCTAAACACACTTGCTTCCTGTGGTAGATACCCAATACCCATCTGCGCTCTTCTATACATTGGCGTTTTGGTTATGTTAAGGTCGTTTAAAAAGATCTCACCTTCATCAGGCCTTATCAAACCTACAACCTGGTAAAAAGAAGTGGTTTTACCAGCACCATTGGGGCCGAGCAGCCCAACTATTTCGCCTTGCTTAACATGAAACGAAACCCGGTTTACAACAATTCTTTTTCCATAGGTTTTAACAATATCTTTTGCAAAGATGGTCTGGTTCAAAAGAAGATAATTTGCAGCAAAAATAAGTTAATGAATTTTATAAAAGTTTGCTTCGGCTAACGGCCCGTGTTAAACTTAAGATAGATAATACAGGAGTATGTTAGTGTGTTTGTTATTGATGATATGCTGAAGTACTTTTGCATCCATTTAGTTAAGCATGAAAGTTATTGATCATATAAAGCAGGCAAAAAAGGCGTTGATCTCTTTTGAAATTCTTCCGCCTTTAAAGGGAAAAACCATCAATTCAATTTACGATCACCTTGATCCGTTAATGGCTTTTAAGCCTGCCTTTATTAATGTAACCTATCACCGCAGCGAGCAGGTTTTCATAAAAAAAGCAGATGGTACTTTCGATAAAGTTGAGGTAAGAAAGCGTCCGGGAACTGTTGGCATCTGTGCTGCAATAATGAATCACTACCAGGTGGATGCGGTACCGCACCTGATCTGCGGCGGATTCAGCAAACAGGAAACCGAGAGCGCTTTAATTGATCTTGCATTTTTAGGTATTGATAATGTTCTTGCATTAAGAGGAGATGCTGCAAAAAACGAAACTCTGTTTGAACCTGAAACAAATGGACATCGCTATGCGATTGACCTTTTAAAACAAATTGTAGATCTCAATCACGGCATTTATCTTGAAGACGACATTCGCGATGGATCTAAAACAAAGTTTTGCGTAGGCGTAGCGGGTTATCCTGAAAAACATTTTGAAGCTCCCAATCTTCAAAATGATCTTAGCTATTTAAAAAAGAAAGTTGATATTGGTGCTGAATATATAACTACTCAAATGTTTTTTGATAATATTAAATATTTTGAGTTTGTTAATGCATGTAAAGTGCAAGGCATAGATGTGCCTATCATTCCTGGTTTAAAACCAATTACATCAAAAAAGCAGCTTTCTGTTTTGCCAAGAACTTTTCATGTTGATATCCCGACGGAACTAAGCAATGAAATAATGAAATGTAAAACAGATGCTGAGGTTGAAATGGTTGGCACTGAATGGCTGCTGCAGCAATCAAGGGAGTTGGTAGAGTTTGGTGTGCCTATTCTTCATTACTACACTTTAGGCAAGCCTCATGTAGTTGTAAACGTTGTAAAAGAAATTGTGTAATAAGATAATCAACCTGCAATGAGGTTATTGTTTAAGTAAAGATTGAAATATTTTCTGATTAACTTTTACGGGGTATTTGGTTTTCAATTCTTGCGCCCATTTTTCTTCAAGCAAGTTTTGATAATCATTAATTACTAATCCTCTTGCCTGTTCAAAAGTGCGTGGCTGATGAGCCGGATAAACATGTATTACTTTCACAAATGATGCGGTGCCATCAGCATCATTTACCAAAGGCTCGGTAATAGTTCCCGGTGTTATCTTACTGTTTAATTTAACCGGAACCTGGTAAAGTTCGTAGCGACCTGAATCTGCCTGTACCTGCGAAGCATTTTCTTCTGTAACCTGGTGCCAGCTTTTGTCTGATCTTAACTGGTCTGCAGCAACCCTGGCAACCTTTTCATTGGCGCAGGATATTAATACCACGTCTGCACTTTCTTTCCAGTAATATCTCGTTTCATTGTCATTGTAATATTCCAATAATCCAGCGCTGTCTGCAGATGCTTTAGACCAAACATTCTTTTCCATGATCTCAAACAACAGGTTGCCGTCTTTAAACTCCTGTAATTGGTATTTAAAGTCTGCATCATAATGTTCCAAATTTTTCCGGTAGATATTTAAAGCTTGCTCTGATATAAATTTTTTCATTAACTCTTCATAAGATTCGCCTTTATACAAAGCCGGATTGTTTCTATAATCTTTAGCAAATTTTAACCAATCTGCAACACTAACCTTATTATCATTGAAGGTGCAAACCAACGTTTTATCATTAATGCCGGCTGAACTAATTCTTTTATCACCTACAACAAAACTATCTGTGATGGATCTTAGAGCATTTCCGTTAAGGTTTACATTCTTTTTATAACCAAGTTTTTTGAGAACTTCTTTTAAAAGGATTTCTTTAGCAGTTGATATTCTTGAATCTTGCTGCACCTGTTGCTTTAAAGAGGCATTATATTCGGCGTTATTCTTATCATGTGGAACAGAAGTTTGCCCTAATCTCTTTAAAATGTGGTAACCTAAGGTTGTAAGAAAAGGCACAGTCATCTGGCTATCTTGCTTTAGAGCGAAAGCTTTGCTTTCAAAAACAGGATCATAGGTTCCTGAACTAAACTCCGGCATTATACCGCCATTCAGGTAAGTATTCTTATCATTACTAACGGCTTTTGCAGTTTCAGAAAAATTTGCCCCGGCCCTTAATATCTTATACACGGAATCTGCAACTTTAAGTGCTGAGTTTTTTTGTTCATTACTTGCACCCGGGGGAACAGCAATTAAAATCTGCGCAAGCTTTATCTTGCCAGCCGCATCTCTTTCTTCAACATTTTTAAAAAGATGATAACCATTTCTGGAATGATACACCTTACTTACCTGCCCGGGTTTTAACTGGTAAACAATATTTTCAAACTCATAGGGAATACTAAATGCTGTTATAAAACCGGCATCTGCCCAGCTTGCATTTATCGATTTCTTTTTAAGATCCTGCACCACATCCTCAAAGGAAGCATTTTTAATTAAGGCATTATATGCATCTTGCGCACCTTTAAATAATTTGGTAGAATCAGCAACTATACCTTGCTTATCCAGCGGAATAAACAAATGAATTATATGAATATCTTTCTGACTTCTTATGAAAGCTTCATCAACAAGTGCATTAACTTGCTTTTCATCATTAAGGTAGTTGTCTTCAATCTGGGAGCGAAAATTGAGAAGATCTGTATTGATACTTTTTACAGTGTCTAAATGCATGTCATGCGCTGCCTTTACCTTTAGTTTAAATTTTATGTATAAATCAAGATACTCACGGAGTGCTGCACTTTTATTTACAGGAGAAGCGTTATTTTTATTGAAGGCTCTTAAAAACTCATCTTTACTTACGGCCTGCGATGCATATGTGAACAATGTTTGAGAGAAAGTAACCAGGGTAAATAATAAGCAACCGGCTAACAAAAAAAATTTCTTCATACTATTGTTGGGTTACCTGTTTGTTTTTAATTTTTACCTGTAACATATCATCTATTTGCTGTAAGGTTAATTTTTTTGCAATTATCCTTTTTTCTTTGTCGAGCAAATATATAGTAGGCGTTTGAGTTACATCATACAATTGCCTGAAACCTGCTTTTTGGCTAAGCGTTTCTTCTTTTTTGCTCTCATCAGTTTGATATACATGTACCCAATCTTTTAAATGTTTTTCATGAATAAACTCCAGCCATTTAGCTTTTTCATTTTCAGTAAGAACTGCATAAATCTTCACTCCTTCCTTTTTCCATTTAGCTTCATACAATGAATCAAGTCTTGGAATTTCTTCCCGGCAGTGGCCGCAGGTGGGATCCCAAAAAGCAACGATAGTGTAATCTGCATTAAGTGAATATAAAGAAGACGTTTTTCCTGTTGAATCTGTAAGCTCAAGGTCGGCAGCTTTGGTTCCGATAAGATTAGCCATTAACATGTAAGCCCGATTTGAAATAGTCTTTAGCTGTTTATCATTAAGCCATGTTGAAACCCCTTTGGAATGATATTTTTCAAAAAGATGTACAAACACAGCATCCTGGCCCATGTACTTCGGGTATATGTATTCATCAGTAAGCCAGTTAAGTAAAAATTTATACGTACTTGTATCGCTCCTTGCAAGTAATAATAAATAATCCGCTTCTTTAATAATTGAATCAGGTGCTTGCGTAAGCACTTCTCTAAAATATTTTTCAACTTTTGGTAAAAAGAATGGAGTGCGGATTATCCTGTTATCCATAAATGTAATACCATCCCAGTAATGCTTTTTATAGTAATTATAATTATTGATGGAATCGTTTTTGGTAACGGGTTTTGATACAGGGACAACAGGGCTTTTCATACTTTGAAACAGCATGGCAAGCATTGATTCGGGGTGTTGTTTAACCACATTTTGTCTGTATTCGTTTAGTTCATTATTAAGCGAAGTATAACTTTTTTGATGTAAAACAGAATCCTGCTTTGATCTTGATGAACTGTATGCTTCCTGTTCCTTTTGTAACTGTTTGCCTTTTACAGCAATGTACCTTTGATATTGTTGAAACAATTCATTTTCCGTAGAACCTTTTACAATACTTTTTAAAAGATCAGTGGTATCTGCGGTTATTGTAATCACCTGTTCCCCGCTTACTAAAAAGTCCATTAGTTTATTCTTTCCCGGAAAAACAATTGAGTAAATACCAGGAGGCAGTTTCTTATTTTTTGTAAATACAGCTGTCCCTTTTGCATTTATAAAAGCGGAATCTTCAATGTTAATATTCGTGCCATAGTAATAAGTAAGATATGCGAGCCCACTTTTAAAGTTTGGTGTTTGCAGCGTTACTTTGTAGCCCTGGGCGTTAATGAAATTTGAACAAAAAAATAAGAAGGATATTATAAAGATTCTTTTCATGCAGTATCAATATTGAACAAAAATATTTAATTGTATTGAAAGGTATCAATACTTAACAATTTGCTAAAAGCAATTTCTTAATTAGCTACTTTTTTAATTGTATTAAAACTTGTAAAAATGATAATTTTAAGACTTGAGATACTTTTGCTTAGGTGAAACACAAAAAGACAATTATAGAAAACCTGGATATAACTGGTTATGCTGCAGAGGGGAAAGCTTTAGGGCACGTAAACGGCAAAGTAGTTTTTGTAGAGTTTGCTATACCTGGCGATGTTGTTGACGTGGTGATTACAAAAAGCAAAAAAGATTGGGCAGAAGGTAGGGTTATACGTTTTACAGAATATTCAAAAGAAAGAGTTGAGCCTTTTTGCATACACTTCGGTATTTGCGGCGGATGCAAGTGGCAGATGCTGCCTTATGAAATGCAATTAGAATATAAGCAACAGCAAGCCGCACAAACTTTAAAAAGAATAGGAAAAATAGCACTGCCTGAAATTTTACCTATAATTGGTGCAGACGATACCATACATTACCGCAACAAGTTGGAGTTTACTTTTAGCAGCAGAAGATATTTGCTGCCAGAAGAAATAAAGATTCTTCCGCAGGGCGCCAGCGCCCATTTTGAAGGTGCTTTAGGATATCATGTTACTGGCATATTTGATAAGATAATTGATATCAGGGAATGTTACCTGATGCATGATGTAAACAACCTCATCCGCAATACGCTGCGAACTTTTATAAAGGAACAGAGCTTTTCTTATTATGATATAAAAGAGCACACGGGCTGGCTGCGCAATCTAATCATACGTTATACATCAAACAAGCAACTAATGCTGAATCTTGTGGTTGCCTATGATGATATGCCCGCATTAAGAATGGTTGCAGATCATCTCATAAATGAAATACCAGCTATAACTACATTTCTGTACACAATTAATTCCAAGTGGAACGATAGTATTTTTGATCTTATACCTCAGGTATATTCAGGCAAGGGGTTTATAATTGAAAATCTTGAAAATTTTCATTTTAAGATTTCACCTAAGTCTTTTTTTCAAACCAACACTAAACAGGCTGAAAAACTGTACAGGGTTGTTAGAGATTTTGCTCAGTTATCAGGCAAAGAAGTTGTCTATGATCTTTATTGTGGAACAGGAAGTATAGGAATTTTTTTAAGTAAAGGAGCAAAAAAAGTTATTGGTGTTGATGCGATAACAGAAGCAATTGAAGATGCAAAAGCCAATGCATTTATTAACAATATCGATCACACGTTATTTTTTACCGGTGATGTTATTAAAATATGTACCAATGAGTTCTTCTCCATACACGGCAACCCGGATGTTATTATAACAGATCCTCCAAGAGCGGGCATGCATGAGGGCTTAATAAATAAATTACTTGATGTTGCCGCTAAAAGGATTGTTTATGTAAGTTGCAATATCGCTACCCAGGCCAGGGACATTAATTTACTTTCAGCAAAATATAAAGTGGTAAAAGTGCAGCCGGTTGATATGTTTCCACATACACATCATATTGAATGTGTATGTCTGCTTGAATTGCTATAAAGCGTACTAAATTATGAACTGCAATTTGTTACGCTGTTATAAAAATTAATTAGACGATTATTAAAGATCAGTACCCTCGAATGTATTACCTTGTTTTATATCACCGGTCTCATATCCTTTTTTAAACCAATACATTCTTTGTGCTGAAGTTCCATGGGTAAAAGCATCAGGTGTAACCCGGCCCTGGGCTTCTCTTTGCAACCGGTCATCTCCAATTGCGTTAGCGGCATTAAGCGCTTCCTCGATATCATTCTGATGAATCACGTTTTTCATCTTTTGATCATAATGCGCCCATACA
>CAXSEB010000039.1:0-1340 GCA_964235805.1 uncultured Chitinophagaceae bacterium
AGTCTTGTTTAAATTCGGAGTAAATAATAGCAAAAACATTAACAATTATAATGGTGTAATACATTCAACACTTAACAGTATTTACAAGCCATGTCAAATAAATCTTTCTGCGTTATAGCGGTGCTATTATGAAGCAGCGCAACGTGCAACGTGCCTTTGGAGCTGTTGCCGGAATTAACTTTCTTTCTCACCTGAACGATAAAGAATTCTTAGCGGGAATGTGTGTCACTTTAACCTGCGGTAACTTTTTCTTGAGCCAATCAGCCATATACTCCGATCCAGGTTCTTCGCTGGCAATGTGCCCCAGCACTACTAATGAAAGGTTTTGTCCCTGCATCCGGGCATCTCTCACATATTCAGTCGTTTCCTATTCCTGTATTTCACCGCATATCAATACATCCGGTTTTTCTTTTCCTATTGCTGTTATCTGGCTTCTCCCACCTGCTGCCCCCGGCATTAATAGGATCTTTTTGCAGGATACTTCAAGGTTACCAATATACCTTACTTTAGAAATATTTAATTTTTCTTTTGCATGCTGTATGATTGTGTTTAAAGAAGCAGGCGGCAATACGGCTACACCAGTTTTTGCATCAAAAAACCTTCCCCAGCCTAACTGCTTTATTACTCCCGCTGCCACACCATCAGGCATAAGGCTATGGATATAATCATGGTTTCGCCATACCGCAATGTTGTGCTGATTTAGGAGGTTCACTTTATTACGGTAAACTTTATCATTTTCCAGCCACGAGGTTTCGTCCAGGTGACTATAAAAAGTTGGTTCATGAGCAATTATAAAGTTTGCGCCTAAAGCGATGGCTTTTTGTATTACTTCTACTGTAGCAAACATAGAAGTAACTATACCGGTTACCTTTATATCCCGGCCGCCGGCCTTTAAAGTATCTACCGTTTTATCAAAAGGAGCATTGGGCACTTCACTAATAAACATATCCATGATGCGGCCAACTGTAATAGCATCCTGAGCACTTTCATCGATAGCAAACCCCTTTAACGTCGGAACCAAAAGCGCCCCTAAAGCAAGCACTTTAGTTGTTGTGTAAATAAAATTTCTACCGTTCACTTCATCCGGCAAATCGTTTGTTTTGTTTCCTGTTTCCATGTGGGTTTTTATTAAGTTATTCATCCTTACAATGGCAATTTAAAAAACTAAAACGGCATAGCATGTACCGGGTTGAGAATGGACAGCAAAAAACAGTAAAATAAAAGGAAGCATATAGAACAAACAACTAAGCTGCAAAATTTCCTGAGAATATTGTTGAGTATATTTATGGTAATAGCTGGCATTGCGCATTTAACTTTTCAACGATTGGCATTCCAGGCGC
>CAXSEB010000039.1:1350-11726 GCA_964235805.1 uncultured Chitinophagaceae bacterium
GTTCCTATTGGATACCTTTAAGTAAAGACCTGGTTGTTATTTTGTCCGGTATCGTTGAAGTTTGGGTTGGTTTAAGCATGATTTTTTGGAAACAAGAAAGGATAAGAATTGGATTTGCTTTGGCCCTGTTTTATATTTGGTGTCTCCGAGAAATATTGCTCAATTCCTAAACGGCACAAATGCTTTTGGACTTGATACTGATAAAGCCAGGTTCATTCGCTTACTCTTCCAGCCCGTCTTAGTAGTGTGGGCTTTATGGTCAACAGACGCTTTGAGATATTATTTTTAAGGAAGCGCTGAAGCAACTTTTTAACGTAGCAGGCAAGAAGAAGGAGTATGAAACACCGGTTGAAAGGCAGATCAACCAAATGGAACATCAGTAAAGTGGTATCCAACAAAATCCCCTGCTGAGACAGGGGATCATTTTTTAAACTTAAAACCAATTTATGATAAGTATTTAACGCATCCAGCAAGTGAAAATTGTACTAATCGGAGATTATATTTCCTTTCCTACAGTACCTTCTTGATATTTTTCTTGGAAGTAATTGTATTTAGTATTAGACTTATTAAGGTTATGGAATTCAAATTATTGGTTTTCCTAATTCCTTCCATTCTGTTGGTTTGAATGCTGTGCCGTTTAAATAAGTAGCCACATCTCCCAACTTCACCCACTTCCAATCTTTTGGTAAGCCATTTTTATTTGTCCTTATTTCTTCTATCATTTTTATCATTGCTATGAGTGGACTTAGAGCGGAGTTAAAGCAGACTTAATACGGTAATGTGTAACACTTTGCAATTTGCTTACCATTCAATTAAACACTTTAAAATATTCATCAAACAAATAAATCCTGTTGCGCTGGCTGCCTGTAACTTCCCTCAATATTTTAAGCCTTTCAAAATCTTCTATAAGCTTATAGGAAGAAACCAAAGAGAGTTCAGTGAGTTTAGCCACTTCATCAGGCCGTATAACCGGATTAATAAAAAGATGGTGCAACAGAATTTGGGCGGAGTACATTTTTTTTCCCAGTTGTATTATACGCATCGTTTCGCATTCCTTTTTTAAGGCAAGTATATTTTGTAAACCAAGAATTGCCTTCTGTGCAGTTTCAATTATCCCTACTAAAAAAAAACGTATCCATGCTTTAAGATCATTCCGGCTTCTTACGGCCGTAAGATTATCATAATAGCTGCTGCGGTTACGCTCAAAAAAATCAGAAAGATAAAGTACCGGTTTTTTCATGATGCCGGCATGAATAAAATACAGTGTGATCATCAGCCTGCCTATCCGCCCGTTACCATCTAAGAAAGGATGTATGGTTTCAAACTGATAATGGCCCAATGCAATTTTAATAACATGTGGTAAAAATGTTTTTTCATTATGAAGAAAATTCTCAAGATCTCCCATTAAAGGGTCTACATCCTGCCAAACTGGTGGTATAAATGCAGCATCCAGCAGCGTAGCTCCTCCAATCCAGTTCTGGCTGCGGCGAAATTCACCTGGCAACTTATGCTCGCCCCTTACTCCGCTTAATAAAGTTTTATGCGCTTTTTTTAAAAGGCGGGTTGATAGAGGCAACGTATCTAATTGGTCAATGGATTGATTCATTGCCAATATATAATTGTTTACTTCACGCCAATCGTTCCTTTTCTCCGGATTTATTTCATCTTCCAGGAGCAAGGCTTCTTCCATGTTTGTTTGGGTTCCTTCTATGCGGCTTGAAAGGGTGGCTTCTTTTACTACATGCAGCCGGATGAAATGTTGTACATCAGGCACTAATTCAGCATAGGCATTTAATTCTCCTAATTTTAAATTTGCCTGTTCTAATAAAGGCAATAGGTCAGTTTCATCAAACTTATATACCTTATTAATTCTTTCCGGTTGAAAAGTGTTGTAGCCATTTCCTTTTATATAAGTACCTGATTTAAAAATCATTTGTTTTCTTCAAAGTTAAATAAAAAGCGCGTTATTTAAGCTTAATGCCATTATAGTTAAATAAAGAAATGCCTATTTAAGTTTCTTATCTGTTAATACCTCATCCATATCAATATGATCGGCTTGCTCGCAATTCATCACAAAAACCTTTAAAGGTGATTGATTCTTGTTTGTGTTGATGTAATATCCTTCTGGCAGATTATAGCTTCAATGTCTGCCCGCGAAAAATGCCGGCGGGACTTGATCTTGAAACTTTGAGCTTTTTGTTTCAGCCACTTATAAAGAGTAGGCTTGGATACCTGAAAAATCTGGCAAACATCTGCTGCTTTTAGTAAAGCTTTTTCAGGTAAATGTGGGTTGGCTTGTTGTGGTAATTGGTGGCTTAATTTTCAGTGATTACTTCATCAATGGTAATTCTGATTTGTTTCCAGAGCTCGGATGGAGTTATTGGAAACAGCATTGGTGTTTCTTGCATACTTCCTAATTTTCTTGTTCACAATAGAAATTTCAAAAAAAATAGTAAGGTTGGCAATTACAAACAACACATGGCTAACTTTTGATCAGGTCTTGTAAATCTCATTAACAAAGATCAATGAACTTAATGGCGGATTACTCTAATTTATTAAAACGAAACCAGGTGAAGAAAAGTAGTGGAAAGCTATAATAGAATTTTATCCTAATTCAAGTATATAGAATTAACAATTAGAAGGAAGTGTTAGCTAAAAATTCTGTTTTCATGATTGAATTAGAATTGTACTATGATCGTAAAAATCATTACAACAAGTTATCATTTACCACACATCTCTAAAAAGATATCAACAATAATTAAAAGAAAATGCAACGCGATTAATAAAAGTATGAACAATAAAATTGATCAAATAGTTTTACCTAGGTTTTACCTAGATTAGAAGCCACTTAAATATACTTTGTAAGTTATTGATTATCAAGTGGAGGTTACCGGATTCGAACCGGTGACCCTTTGCATGCCATGCAAATACTCTACCAACTGAGCTAAACCCCCTTAATAAAAAAGCAAAATAAAAATCTTGAATAATGGCAATTAAACATTTCAATTACCAATTATCAATTACTAATTCTACACCTTAATCTCCCCAAATTTCATCTTTACCTTCAAGCCATAACTTTACCTGGGCATTAGTGATAGATTTTGGTCTTTCCAGTGGAAATGCCAAAGCCCTGTCCCAGCAAAGGCTTGCCAATACTCCTAAGGAACGTGATACGCCAAATAAAACTGTATAGAAATCACATTCGTCCATACCGTAATGATCCAGCAGAGCGCCGCTGTGTGCATCCACGTTTGGCCACGGGTTTTTAACTTTGCCCAAAGCCTGAAGCAGAGGAGGCACCACTTCATATACATTCCATACAGTTTGTATAAGTGGATCATCTGGCATATGCTTTTTGCCAAATTCCATTTGTGCCGTAAACCTTGGATCTGTTTTTCTCAACACTGCATGGCCATAACCAGGCACTACTTTCCCTTCACTAAGTGTTTTCTTAACATAATCAGATATTTGCTCTTTACTTGGCAGATCAGTATTTAATTCTTTTCGCATTTCATAGATCCATTTTATCACTTCCTGGTTGGCAAGCCCATGTAAAGGGCCTGCAAGCCCGTTCATACCTGCTGCAAAGGACAGGTAAGGATCGCTTAATGCAGAACCTACCAAATGAGTTGCATGTGCCGATACGTTGCCACCCTCATGGTCAGCATGAATAGTCATGTATAAACGCATAAGCTCTTTAAACTCTTCTCCCTCATAACCCATCATATGAGCAAAATTCCCTGCCCAGTCCAGCAACCCATCAGGCTGAATGTGTTCGCCATTTTTATACTTGCGCCTGTAGATGTATGCAGCTACCCGCGGAAGCCGGGCTATAAGATCCATAGAATCGTCGAAAATAGTTTCCCAGTAATCTTTCTTATTTAACCCTGCGGCATACTTTTTTGAAAACTGACTTTCCGTTTGCAGAGCCATTATTGCTACTACAAATTGTGTCATCGGATGAGTGCTTTTTGGTAAGGCTTCAATTGTGGCAAAAACATGATTAGGCACATGACTGCGTCTTTGCCATACACTGGTGAGGTGATGAACATCATCTTCCGTAGGCAATTCGCCAACAAGCATTAAATAAAATAACCCCTCCGGTAAAGGCTCCGTACCACCCGGTGCTTTAGGCAATTTTTGCTGCAATTCAGGAATCGTGTAGCCACGGAAGCGGATACCTTCCTGTGCATCAAGCAGCGATGTTTCTGTTACCAGGCCGGTGATTCCACGCATTCCCTGGTATACCTGGGACAAGGTTACCTCTCCTATTTTTTTATTACCATGTGTTTTGAGAATATCTTTAATTTCTGCAGCTGTCTGGTCGGCCTTGGCCTTAAACCTATCCTTAATAACACCCATATATAAGATTTTAATACTGAAATGCTAAGTTAGTATTTGAATCTGAAAGTGAAATTGTATTTAATAAATTGTCTAGATGCTGCTTACTACTAATTGTGTAGTTTTTACTTCGGCGCTTTATAATATAGATAAAGTACCAGCAGTCCAAAGAAAAAGTTAGGCGTCCATGCCGCCATCAATGGATCAAAACTTCCTTTAACTGAAAAAACGGTAGCAAAGCGGCCAAGCAAAATATATAACACACTTATAAGAACGCCCATTGCCAGGTGAAACCCGCTTCCACCACGTATTTTTCTTGAAGCTATTATGGCACCTATAAACGTTAATATGATTACTGATAATGGCACTGAATCTCTTGTATATCTTTCTACCAATAGCGTATTTACGTCTTCTGATCCGCGTATTTTTTCAAGTTGTATAAATTCTTTTAGATCTTTTGTTGGCATTTTATCTTTCATGTACTCATCACGCTGAAAATCACGGGGCTTAAAATTAAAATTCATCTTCATGGAATCGCTTTGGGTAATTTTTTCACTAAGGCCATTAATATTTCGTTCCATAACCCGGCCCAATTTCCATTTGTGTTTTGCGGTATCCCAGTTTATCGATTCGGCATGCAGGTTATATACGAGCTCATTATTTTTAAATCTTTGAATAAAGAAATTACTGCCTGTATGCGTGGTGGTATCATAATACCGGATGCCGGCATAAGAAAAAGAATCGAGCCTGAAATAATAATTACTTAAAGAAGAATAGCTTTTTAAATCAGTGGAATTAAATTTTATATACCTGGCATCAAAGGCCGCCCATTTTGCATTTGCCTTGGGAACCAGGCCCTGGTTTGCCCACCATAATAAACCCCCTAAAAACAAGCTGCCTATTAAATAAGGACGTAAAAATCTGCGATAGCTTACACCGCTGCTGAGAATAGCAATTACCTCAGACCGGTTAGCCATTATTGAAGTAAAGAAGATCACTGCTATAAAAACAAATAAAGGAAATAGCATTGCATCCATGCGGGGAATAAATCCTAAATAATACTGATCAATAATGGCAGAGAAAGGAAGTTTCGTTCTGGCAAAATCATCTGCCTTTTCGCTTAAATCAATTACCAGCACCATTACTGTTAAAAGCACTATACAAAAGAAAAATGTAATAAGGTATTTTTTAAGAATATACCAATCAAGGATTTTCATGATAAGCTTTAAGCAATGAGTTTTTGCCTGAGAATTGTATAGCAAAAGTAATTTAAAAACAGCATCTCAACAGTTCCTTCGCCAAGGCGAATTGAAGCAGGATTATTTAAGATGCGCTTTTTTATTTACCAATAAATACGAGTCACTGATGAATTGTTTCAATTGGGCAGAAGTCAATGTTCCATCTGCAAAAATAGTGTTCCAATGCTTTTTATTCATGTGATAGCCCGGCTGTATACAACTGTATTGCTCTCTTAATTCAATTGCATATTCAGGATTGCACTTAACATTGAACCGTAAGCTTTCTGCGTTTAAAGGAAGCAACAGGAAAGCTTTATTATTAACTTTGAATACAATTACATTATCACCAAAAGGAAATGTTTCCAGCGCACCAGGTAGTGATAATGCATACTGATGCACGTCTTCAATATTCATGAACTTTTTTTTAAACGTTTACAATTTCAATTCAAAATATAATTTAGGAATTAACAAACAACCAAAATTATGATGTTAGTTCAGAGATGCATTTTTGCAGGCTATCTTTCCAGCCAGGAATTATAACATTAAATGTCTTGTGTATTTTTTCGGTATCAAGCACCGAAAATTTTGGCCTTGCTGCTAAAGTTCTATATTCTGAGGAAGCTACAGGATTGATAATGCAATTACTCTTTATTATTCTTTTTATTTCCGATGCAAATTCATACCAGGTAGTAACACCGTAATCGCTGTAATTAAAAATACCTGGTAGCCACTTGTTTGTTGATTGATCGATTATCCTCGATATAACTTGCGCAAGATTTGCTGCATAAGTCGGACAGCCATATTGATCATTAACCACGTTTATACTTTCTTTCTCATTCAACAAGCGAACCATCGTTTTTACAAAATTATTCCCGAAAGACGAATACACCCAGGATGTACGGATTATTAAAGTTGAGCTATTGTTACTTATCGCAAATTCTTCACCTTTTAGCTTAGAGGCGCCATAAACGTTTTGCGGCGCAACTGCATCATCTTCCTTATATGCTTTAGAAGATGTGCCATCGAAAACATAATCGGTTGAAATATGAATGAGCTTTGCATGGTGCTTAGCACAAATTTTTGCCAAATTGCCGACTGCCTCTGCATTGATTTGATAAGCTTTTTCCGGTTGTGTTTCTGCTTTATCAACTGCTGTGTAAGCTGCACAGTTTATGCAGTAATCAATTTTGTTATTATTAAAATAATGTTCAGCTAAGCCAAAATTATCAATAGGCAAATTCTCTTTGCTAGTAAATAAAAATTGGTAAGATGAATATAAGGCCGATACTTTTTGTACTTCTTTTCCTAACTGACCGTTAGCACCGGTAATTAAAATTGTTGGAACAAGTGCCGCCGAATCTTTCATATTAAACCTCTTACCTTAAAAAATAAAATGATGTGTGTTCTCATCGAACCAGGGATGAGTGGTGTCTTTTTCAGATATAACAGAGTCAGCTTTTGAAACTTTCCAATCAATGTTAAGATTTTCATCTCTATAAAAAATACCTCTTTCATTTTCTCTATGATAAAACTCATCACACTTGTAAAAAACTTCTGCTCTTTCACTAAGAACAGAATAGCCATGAGCGAAGCCCTTTGGTACTAATAATTGCTTTTTATTTTGTGCAGATAACTCAATGCCATAAGCTTTTCCATAAGTCGGAGAGCCAAACCTGATATCAACTGCAACATCTAAAATACTGCCTGTTAATGCTCTTATCAATTTGGTTTGAGCATAAGGAGGTAATTGGTAATGCAGTCCTCTTATTACTCCAAATGCAGAGCTGGCCTGGTTATCCTGTACAAATATTATTTCCCCACCTTCTGCGGAAAATACTTTCTTGTTATAACTTTCAAAAAAATAACCACGATGGTCTTCAAAAACCGCCGGCTGAAAAATCATTAGCCCGGGAAATTCCGTTTTTATAAAAGGCATTTTTAATTATTGATTTAAATGTAAGATTAGCAATGTAAATTTATAGCGTGGTTCTAAATAGAATGTTTGTAAATGTTCAGAAACTCCAGTACGCCCTGCTTGTAATTAAGCCACGGTAGATTCCTTTAATATCAGCTATTAAGGCGGCGGGTTTTGTGATAGAAGCGAATTCCGCATCTGTGATTTTTTTAAAGGCTTTATGTGGCACGGTTACAATCACTGCATCATAATCAACATCCAGCACATCAGTTAAACCAAAACCATATTCTTCTTTTAAAATATTACTATCTGCATGAGGATCTGTAACATGAACGTTTAATGCATATGATTTTAACTCTTTAACTATGCCAGCCACCTTTGAGTTCCTGATATCGCTTACATTTTCTTTAAACGTTGCTCCCATAACCAACACTTTTGCCTGCTTTATATTTTCACTATGATGTATAATATGCTGTAATATCTTCTTTGCTATATATAACGGCATTGCATCATTAATTGCTCTTGCGGCAAGAATTAGTTTTGAATCGTAACCAAGTTCTTTTGATTTATGAGTAAGATAATACGGATCAACGCCAATGCAATGCCCGCCCACAAGGCCGGGTTCAAACTTCAAAAAATTCCACTTAGTGCCAGCTGCTTCCAAAACTTGCCATGTGTTTATGCCCATTTTACTGAACATCATGGAAAGCTCATTCATCAAAGCAATGTTAACATCCCTCTGTGTGTTTTCAATTACTTTTGCGGCCTCAGCTACTTTTACCGAAGAAGCCCTATGAACTCCTGCATCAATAATAAGTTCGTAAACTTTTGCAATAACTTCCAGGCTTTCTTCATCGCAGCCACTTACAACCTTTATAATTTTGGGCAATGTATGTTCTTTATCACCGGGGTTTATACGTTCCGGTGAATATCCATATTTAAAGTCTGTGCAACTTTTTAGTTTAGATACCTGCTCAATATAAGACACACAAATTTCCTCCGTACAACCAGGAAAAACAGTTGATTCAAATACGACATAATCTCCTGGTGTGATTACTTTGGCTATGGTTTGGCTGGCAAGTTGTAAAGCGCCGAGGTTTGGAACTTTATATTCATCTACTGGTGATGGCACAGCAATAACGTAAAAACTGGCCTCTTTTAAAACATCAATATTATTGGTAAAGTCTATATCACAATCTTCAAAGTCTTCTTTATCAAACTCCCCGCTTGGGTCTATACTTTGCTTCATCAAATTTATGCGATCAGCATTTATATCATACCCAATTACAGAAAGCTTTTTAGCAAATTCCAAAGCTACCGGTAACCCTACGTATCCTAAACCAATAACTGCTAACTTGCTTTTTTTATCCCGTAAGGCCTGGTACATCTTTTTATCTGAGTTAAGTAAAACGCTCTTAGGCTGTGCAATGTAGATAATTTATACCTTAGTGTTTTGCAGAATTACAGCTATAGGTAACAGGCTGTTACATTTTACTAACAAACTCTTTAGGGAGTTTATAAAGATCTTCTTTTGGCAAAGATTTAAAATAATTATAGGTAAGTTTTAAACCTTCTGCACGGGATACTTTTGGCTCCCAATTTAAAATCTGCTTTGCTCTTGTTATATCAGGCTGCCTTTGCTGTGGATCATCCTGCGGCAAAGGCTTGTAAACAATTTGCTGAGATGTGCCTGTAAGCTTTATTATTTCTTCTGCAAAATCTTTAAGGGTAATGGAATCAGGATTGCCAATATTTACGGGCATGGAATAATCGCTCATCAGTAAACGGTATATACCTTCAATAAGATCATCTACATAACAAAAACTTCTGGTTTGAGTGCCGTCTCCAAAAACCGTCAGGTCTTCGCCTCTTAAAGCCTGGCCTATAAAAGCAGGTAATGCACGGCCATCATTTAGCCGCATCCTGGGGCCATAAGTATTAAAAATCCTTACAATCCTTGTTTCCAGGCCATGAAAATTATGGTAGGCAATTGTTATAGCTTCCTGAAAGCGTTTAGCTTCATCATAGACACCTCTCGGGCCAATTGGATTTACATTGCCCCAGTAATCTTCATTTTGCGGATGCACTAACGGATCACCATAAACTTCGCTTGTGGAAGCAACAAGTATCCTTGCATTTTTTGAAAGCGCCAGGCCCATACAGTTATGGGTACCAAGAGAACCTACTTTTAAAGTTTGAATAGGTATTTTTAGATAGTCAATGGGGCTTGCCGGCGATGCGAAGTGTAAGATATAATCCAGATGGCCAGATACATGTATAAACTGGGAGACATCATGCTCATAGTATTCAAAATTCCTAAGTTTAAAAAGATGAGCAATATTTTTCAGGTCCCCTGTAATGAGATTATCCATCGCTAATACGTGAAAACCCTCATTAATAAACCTGTCACAAAGATGAGAACCTAAAAAACCTGCAGCACCGGTTATGAGCACTCTCTTTTGCATAGTTATCTGCTATTAGTTAACTACTCTTCTTCCAATGCTTTCATAATGAAATCCGCAATCTTCCATTTGGGTAAGATCAAATAAATTTCTGCCATCGAAAATTACATCGTTTTTTAACATAGCCGATATTTTGGTAAAATCAGGCGTTCTAAATTCGCTCCATTCTGTAGCAATAATTAATGCTTCAGCATCCTGCAAAGCATCATATTGGTTTTCGGTAAAAGTGATCTTATCACCAATCTCTCTCTTTACATTTGGCATTGCTTCAGGATCAAAAGCAGCCACTGTAGCTCCTGCAGCCACTAATTCATCTATTATAACCAAAGCCGGAGCTTCTCTTATATCATCTGTGTTCGGTTTAAAGGCAAGGCCCCATAATGCAAACTTTTTCCCCTTAAGATCATCTTTAAACCACGA
>CAXSEB010000040.1:0-2520 GCA_964235805.1 uncultured Chitinophagaceae bacterium
ATGAAACTGTGATGACCAGTTACCTAATTCCTGGATCAGCTTATAATTACCACCACCGGGCATGTTTAACGTAAGTTCATAAAGAGTACTGGAAACCTGTGTAAACATCTGGGTTCCATCATACGGAGCGCCTAATGGGTTAGCCCAGCCGGAAGGGGCAGCATCACCTGTGATCCATAATGTGCCGTTTGCAGGCGGCTGCACTTTAGGCGGTATGGCATAAGGAGTAACTGTGTATTTTAAAACGTTAGAATAAACCGGAAGCGCATTATTGCCGAGGCTTGCTGTAACTCTCATTTCTATATTATGAGAAACGCCTGGCACCAGTACAAGTTGATTTAATAAGAAATCGTTCAACTGGGAAACGGTGAAAGACTTTTCTAAGTCCTGGCTAACTGTAATACTTTGTCTTTTTGAGCTGGTGAAGTTTGAACCGGCAGTATCTATCTCAATCAGGTAGTTTACATTTTGTGAACTAATACCAGTTGTAAACTTATAGTCTGGATTTGTCCAGCTCAATTTTAATGCAATGTTATCGCGGTTCGCATAAGAAAGAGGCAGATCTGCGGATGTGATTGATGAAGTCAATACAGGACTGGATCCTCCTTCAAAATAGATTTTATGTTCATCTTTTTTACAGGAAAATAATAAGCTGCTAAAAAATACCAGGAAGAATAAGGCTTTAATTATATTATGTTTATTGTATTTCATATTGCTTGATTAAAAATTAATAGCCGGGGTTTTGTTCTAAATTAGGATTTGATGTTCTGTTGGCAGAAGGAATAGGAAAAATATTATACTTACTATCAACAGCGGTACCGGAAGGAACTCCGCCTTTCCATGGCCATAGATAAGTACCGGTAGTTAAAAATCCATATCTTATTAAGTCTGTGCGGCGATGGCACTCCCAGTACAGCTCTCTTCCTCTTTCATCGAGTATAGTTTGAAGCGTTAAATCAGAAGCCTTTAGCTGACCCACATTACCAGGCCCGTAGCTAC
Source organism: uncultured Chitinophagaceae bacterium (assembly GCA_964235805.1). Lineage (GTDB taxonomy): Bacteria > Bacteroidota > Bacteroidia > Chitinophagales > Chitinophagaceae > Ginsengibacter. The sequence continues at coordinate 1,000 of CAXSEB010000040.1, forward strand.
CACCATAAGCTCTGAAACGAATCTTATTAAGATAGTCCAATGCCGTAGCAGCATCGCCGCCGGTACCGCCACGCAGCATAGCTTCAGCATAAATCAAATACATTTCCGGTAAGCGAAAAACGGGAAAATCAACATCAGAAAAAGTTGCTGTTACATCGTGTATGGGCTGCCCGTCAGAACGGATGTTTACATATTTGTTCACATGAAGCCCGTTACTAAAATCGCTTATATCGCCTATTGCGATCTGCGATGGAGTGGGTGCATACTTAGATGTGGTAAACAAAGCCCGGAGATCTGTATTACCTGATAGATCAGGGAAGAGATTGGCTAAACCCTGTGTTGCCCTGTAGCCATTCCAGCCTGATCCAACTCCATAATCGGAATGGTCATCTCCGGCAGGCGCATGAACAAAAAACGTAGTATTTCCATAAGCTTGCGTATGTAAGCCATCACAATTAATAGCAAACATAAATTCATCTTTCTGCTTATCATTATCTGCCATAAACAATTTAGCATAATCCGGCTGTAACGTATAGCCTGCGTCTATAACTTTTTTCGCAAAGGTTAAGGCTTCAGTATATTTTGGCTGGCCTGTATACACTTCAGCATTTAAATATAAACGGGCAAGCAGAGCCCAGGCTGCACCTTGGTCAACTCTTCCGTACTCAATTGTTTTAGCAGGTGCAAGATCAGTATCAATTGCTTTGAGTTCGGTTTCGATATAAGTAAAAAGTTCTGGCCGGTTTATTTGCGGTGGAAGATCAGTCCCTATCTCGTTGGCCTCAGTAATAAAAGTTGATTTACCAAAAAGATCCAGCATTACCCAGTAATTGAAGGCCCGTAAAAAACGAACTTCTGCCCTTGATCTTTTGATATCCCCGGCATCAGAACCTGAAATATTTCTTGACGCTAATTTCTCATCAGTTGATTCTCTTAAATATTCATTACCGAGAGTAATATTATAAATGCATCTTGCATAAATTCCTTTAAGGAAAGGGTCTGCACTCGTCCAGCTTAAATTATGAAAATCATGGATGGTTTGATCGTTCCATGCTACCACTGCTTCATCTGTTGGCAATTCCTCACAATTAAAGAACATTCTTATAAATGCAACCTGCGATCCCTCATCCAGACCACCTGCTATGTCTGGTTGCCCGGCGGGTCCCTGGTTTCCGGTAATCGCTAAACCGGCATATACTTTTGCAAGCACACTTTTATATCCTTCAGCGGTTGAGTAAGTTTTTATCGGTGTAAGGTCGTTTACCGGAAAGAGGTCTAACTTTTTTGCACAAGAAGATGTAATTACAATTACTGCCAGTGCAATCAATGTTTTTCTTACTGTTTTACTTTTCATATAAATGAATTAATCAATCTTTTTAAAACTAAAAATCAAAATTAAATCCCAGGGAATAAACCCGTGGACGTGGATAGATTGTAAAATCTACACCGGTATCATTGGAATTTTCAGGATCCAATCCTTTGTACTTAGTTATCACAAATACATTTTGAACACTTGCAGAT
>CAXSEB010000040.1:2530-5408 GCA_964235805.1 uncultured Chitinophagaceae bacterium
AGTGGCTTTATTGCTGAATACCTTGCCAGCATTGTATCCTAAGTTGATATTATCTAACCTTAAGAAAGATGCGTTTTCTATATAATAGTCAGATAAATAATTATTAGTGCTGTTACCTGTGGCATTAGTTTCAAGATAATTACGGGATGCATTCTGAACGAATGTAAGAGGATTTTTTATCGCTCTTAACACACCGTTGTTAGAATTAAACTGGTTGTAAATATAATTTCCAAGAGAACCATGAGCGGCTAAGCCAACACTAAATTGTTTATATAAAACCTGCGTACTTAAGCCAAGTAAAAAATCAGGAGCCGGCTTTTTGTAAAAATAGCGGTCTGCATCATCAATCTTGCCATCGCGGTTTTGGTCTTCGTATATACCTTCTATAGGCTTACCTGTTGTTTTATCATATACCTGTTTATAAACATTAAATACATAAGGCGCATATCCTACAGCAAATTTGCCGATGTAATTTGTTAAGCCACCACCAATAGAGCTTACGTCAACTCCTTTAAAGTTAGGGTCAGGGTGGACTTGTTATACGTAACGTTGAAACCAAAATCCCATTGAGCAACATCGGTTTTTACCGGGGTTGTGTTCAGCGTAATTTCTACTCCGTTGTTTTCAACATTGCCTACGTTGGTTAATAAAGTGATGTCGAAATTAGAACCCGGAGCAATCGGTATTACACTCAGTAAATCTTTTGTTTTCTTATTATAAACATCCACGGAACCGGATATCCTGTTATTAAGAAACGCAAAATCTAAACCAATATTAGAAGTAGTTGTAGTTTCCCATTTTATGTTTGCGTCATAAGCAGCAGGACGGAAAAAGCTGTAAAATGTATTTCCGAACTGATACTGCGCAGTAGAATTACTTTGAGAATACCTTGGCAAATAAGGATATAAATTACCGATATCCTGCTGACCTGTTATTCCCCATCCTAGCCTCAATTTTAAATCACTTAATACATTGCTTGATTTAAAAAATTCCTCCTTCATTTTCCAGGCGAGGGCTGCGGCAGGAAAATATCCAACACGTGTATCAGGTGAAAACTTCGAGCTTGCATCTCTGCGCAAAGAGCCGGTTAAAAGATATTTGTTAGCTATGGTAACATTTACTCTACCCAAATAAGATTCTAACCTATACTCAGGTTTATCATTAGCATACGTTGGGATTGAACCAGGGATAGTATCTAAATTTCCCTTTTGGCCGAATGCCGCATAGTTGTAAACATTCGTATAAAAATCCTGGTAAGTATGCCCCACCAAAACGTCAAACTTGCTGTTAAGGTTTTTTAATTCTTTTGTATAGAAGAGTTGAACATCAGCAAGTGTGTTTTGTTTGGCTTGTTGATAATATACAAACCGACCGGCTGTTTTATAATTAGTTGCAGATGTTGAATCTATATTATCGTTGCCTTTACCTTTTGCGTAGTCCATTCCCAGGTTAACCAGTAAATGCAGGTCAGGTAAGAAATGCATTTTATAATCCAACTGGATATTTCCTATAACCCGGTTAACTTGTGAAGTGTTATCTCTTAATTCCAACAAACCAAGAGGATTGCGGGTGGAAAGATCTATCGGCAACCCGTTTGCCTGTAACCATTCGTAATAACCACCAAATTTATTTTCGGCTCTAACGGGTTGTGTCGGGTCAAAAGATACTGCCGCACCTACCGCTCCTTCGTCAGCAAAACGGTTCTCGGTTCTGCTGGCTTTTACATTTAAGTTTACAGAGAGGTGGTCGTTAAAAAATTTTGGAGATAAATTCAATGAAGAAGACATCCTGTCAAACTTGTTTGTCTTTAAAACGCCCTGCTGATCTAAATAACCAACTGAAAGGCGAAAAGGTATTTTTCCCAAGCTGCCACTTGCACTTAGATTATTATCGAAGCCAAATGCTTTTTGATATATCTCATCCTGCCAGTTTGTATTAGCCGTACCTAAAAGGGCTTTATATGTGTTATTGCCTGTAGCTGCAGCGTCAGCATTTATTATGTTTCTCAATTCATCAGCATTTAGAACATTTACTTTTTTACCAACCTGGCCTAAAGAAAACTGGGTGTTGAAATTGTATTTTATCCTGCCTTTTACTCCCTTCTTTGTGGTGATAATCAACACTCCGTTAGAAGCCCGGGAGCCGTACAACGCAGTGGCCGAAGCATCTTTCAACACACTGATTGATTCGATATCATTTGGATTGATGGTATTTAAAAAGTTAGCAGAACCTGCAATGCCATTACTTTCCACTGGCACTCCATCAACAACTATCAACGGATCGTTTGATGCGTTTAATGAAGCTCCGCCGCGTATGCGTATTTTACTTCCACCGCCCGCTGAACCGCCTCCGGAAGTTATTTGCAAACCAGCCACTTTACCTTGCAGCAATTGTTCTGATGATGGAATAAATCCTTTCTGAAAATCTTTAGCAGAAACTGAAGTAACTGCACCAGTTAAATCGCCCCTTCTGCGAGAACCATAAGCTACAACAACTACGTCGTTTAATCTTGATGTAGATTCCACCAGCGATACATCAACAGAATTTTTTCCATTGATGCCTACCTGCTGGCTCGCAAAACCAACAGAGCTGATTACCAACGTTGAAGCATTTGCAGGAACAACTATATTATAGCGGCCATCGGTATTAGTTTGAGTGGCAGTTTTGGTACCCTTTACATTTATGGTAACTCCTGCTACGCCAGAACCATCCTTTGAGTTTACGATTCTGCCGGTAACAGTGTTTTGAGAAAAGCCAACAGCAGCTAATAGCAGGAAAACGCCGATAATTAAAAAGTGTTTAGGGAAAGATTTAATTTTAGCTCTCATATGCAAGACTTTTTATTAATTAAGCACAAAAATTAACGTAAAGACGTAAG
>CAXSEB010000040.1:5419-11706 GCA_964235805.1 uncultured Chitinophagaceae bacterium
CATTTATTGCTATAAGCAAAAACCAACCAGGTATTTATAACATATGTCGTATTTAAGAGCATGCAAGATTGGTTTTCGCTGCACAATTGGTTTGTTCTTACGTTCATTTTTTTGGTTCTGATCGTCTTAATATTTGTTTCTATTAACCTTTATTTATTGTTTTGAAGCAACAAACTTAAACTTTAGCTTAAATTTACTGACAGGTGAATATTTAATAAGGTTGAATGTTTTTTAAAACAGCATTTTTTCAAATTTTCTTTTTTTTAGTTATTATATTCACTACGAATTGCTTTGCACAAACTCAGCTTCCAAAACTCAGCTTTAAACACATCTCAACAGAGCAGGGGCTTTCTAACAGTACTATCGAATGCATTTACCAGGATAGCAAAGGTTTTATATGGTTTGGAACACGTGACGGGTTAAACCGGTATGACGGCTATCAAATGGCAGTTTACCGTTACAATGGTAGGGATACCAATACCATCAGCGACAATTATATCCGCTTTATATACGAAGACAAGAACAAAACCCTTTGGATAGCAACAATTAACGGGTTAAATGAATTCAATCGCAAGGAAAATAAATTTAAGCGGTACAAGCACGATATTAATAACGCTAACTCAATCAGCAACAACCTGGTTACAGGCATTCATGAAGATTCAAAAGGAAATTTTTGGGTAAGCACCTATGAAGGGCTTAACTTATTAAATCGCAACAACAAAAACTTTATTCAATTTCATCATAACCCGAACCAGTCAACTACAATAAGTGATGACAGAGTAAACTACATATATGAGGACGCTGAAAATAACTTATGGCTTGCTACCGAAAGCGGACTAAACCTTTATAATCCCGATACTAAAACATTCTCTGCTTTTATTATACCAGGCGATAATAATAACATTCGAGCAAACAACGTAATCAGGGTTATAGAAGGTGACAATAAGGGAAACCTATGGCTTGGAACAGAAGATAACGGGCTTTTCTTATTTAACAGGAGGGCCAAAACATTTACACATTATACACATGTTGAAAAAGAATCGCAGTCGCTGGCAAGCAACCTCGTACGAACTATTTTGATGGATAAAGAAGGAAATACCTGGATCGGCGGTATCAATGGTGGCCTGGATTTATACAACCCACTTTCTAATTCTTTTTTCCATTATCAAAATGAACCCGAAAAAATGTTTAGCCTGTCTCAACGAACAGTATCAGCTTTATATGAAGATAACCAGCAAAATCTCTGGGTAGGTACTCACCGCGGCGGCGTTAATCTGTACACGCCGAAGCGTGAGAAGTTTACGCTTTATCAACAGGAGCCGGAGGAAAACAGTTTAAGCTACAATGATGTAAAAACTTTTTGCGAAGACAGCAAAGGTAACATCTGGATAGGAACAGACGGTGGAGGTCTCAATATGTTCGACAGAAATAAAAACAGCTTTACTCATTATAAATACAATCCTTACAACATTACAAGTATTGGCTCCAACGAAGTGATACACGTGATGGAAGATAGTGAAGGCAATTTGTGGGCAGGCACCTGGGGCGGAGGATTGAATCTTTTAAACAGAAGTACCGGAAAATTTACCCGCTTTGTAAATAACCCTGCTGATAAAAGTTCTATCAGCTCTAATTATATACAAAAGATATTTGAAGATTATAATAAGAACTTATGGATCGCTACATATTATGGCGGATTGAATTTATTTGATAGGAAAGCAAAAAAATTTTCACGCATTGTTGACGATCCCGAACACAAAACAACGTTGTCAGGTAATAATATTGTTTCAATAAATGAAGATGGAAACAGCAACATTTGGATTGGTACCGATGATGGCGGGTTAAATTGTTATAATACAACGGAGAAAAAGTTCTATCACTATTTTAATAAAGAAGAAAAACTTCCTGACCTAAGAATAATATTTACAGATAGCAAAGGAAGATTATGGATTGGGCAAGCCGGTCTTTATTTGTTTGATGCAAAACAAAAAACCTTTTCTCTTTATACCGACAAAGCAGGTTTATCTGATGAATTTGTTAAAGGAATCGAAGAAGATAAAGAAGGGAATTTTTGGCTCGCTACTTCAAACGGCGTAACAAAATTTGATCCTGAAACTTTCCAGTTTAAAAAATACAATACCGCTGATGGCCTGCAGGGGCTTGAGTTTGAAGCAAACGCCTATTACAAAACAAGAGACGGTGAAATTTATTTTGGAGGTGTCAACGGGTTTAATAAATTCTATCCTGAAAATATAAACATCAATAAATACGTACCGCCTGTTTACCTGACTGACTTCCAAATCTTCAATCAAAAAATATTACCTGGTTCAAAAGATTCACCACTAAATAGTGACATAAGCGAAACAGATAGAATCATACTTTCTTACAAACAGGCAACATTCTCATTTGCTTTTACTGCGCTTAACTATACGGCATCAGAAAACAATAAATATGCATACAAATTAGAAGGTCTTAATAAAGATTGGAACTATGCAGGTAACGAACGGAAAGCCTCTTATACGAACCTTGACCCAGGCACGTATACATTTCGGGTAAAAGCTGCAAATAATGACGGGATATGGAACGAAAAAGGAAGAGCTGTTACCATTATTATCACACCACCTTTTTGGAACACATGGTGGTTCCGCTTATTGGTTGCAATTGCGATAGTTTCCGGCTTGATAGCTTTATATAAATTTAACAGGAAGCTTGAATTGCGAAAACTTGAAGAAACCAAAAGAGAGGAAATGCACAATTTGCAACTGCAGTTTTTTACCAACATATCACATGAATTTCGCACACCTCTTTCATTGATTATTGGCCCGGTTGAAAAATTAGAGAAAGAAGATCCAAACTCTGCATTCACTCATCTTTATAAAACAATTCACCGGAATGCAAACCGCCTAATGGGATTAATTAATGAACTCATGGATTTTAGAAAAGCAGAATCAGGTTTTTTAAAATTAAATGTGATGCAGGGAAACATTAATTTGTTCCTTAAAGAAGTTTCAAGAGAGTTTAGTGAGATGGCGATTGAAAAGAAAATTAATTTCCAGGTTACTGTGCCTTCGTTCCTCAACGAGACCTGGTTTGACAGGCAAGTGTTGGAAAAAATTATCATCAACCTGCTTAGTAATTCTTTTAAATACACATCTAACGGTGGTACTGTTTCTATTAGTGCAATGGAAAGCTTAGAAGATTTTAGATCGTCTTTTTCAAACGAATTAATTCTTAAAAGTGGCTATGCTGCGAAAAAATATGTTTACTTCCATGTAGCCGATAATGGCATTGGAATTTCAAAAGAATCTATCGCACATCTCTTTGAACGCTATTATAAAATAAGCGATACACACCTTGGCTCCGGTATCGGACTGGCGTTTGTAAAAAGTCTCACCTTTCTTCATAAAGGAAATATTTATGTGTACAGCGAAAGAAATAAAGGCACAGAAATAATTATTGCAATACCTGTAAGTAAAGAAGATTATAACAGGAAAGAAAGATGGATCTGCGATAAGAAACATACGGTAAAATTAGAAAGCATTGAAACGAAATATGAATATGACCAACAGTTGATAAATGGAAATTATGTAACTGAGGAAAAGCTATCGACACCCGGTGTTAAACAACACATTTTAATAGTTGACGATAACGAAGAACTCCGGAATTTTTTAATTGAAAGCTTTGGTGATTATTATACTGTTACAGCAGCAGAAAATGGTAACATTGGTTTTTTAAAAGCAAAAGAAGAAGTTCCTGACCTCATAATAAGTGATGTGATGATGCCGGACACCAATGGCATTGAGTTTTGTAAAATGATAAAAGAAGATATAGAAACCAGCCACATTCCTTTTTTAATGCTAACTGCAAAAGATGCGCTGGATGCACGTTTGGAAGGTATGGAGTCGGGCGCTGATTACTATTTTGCAAAGCATTTGAGTATCGATCTTTTGTTATTAACCGTTCGGAATATTTTAAACCAGAAGCTAAAATTAAAGGAGCGATACACAAAAGATTATCATGCAGAAGCCAAAGACCTGGTACATTCCGCAAAAGACAAACAATTTATTGATGAATTGCTGCAGGTTATCGAATCGCAGTTAAGCAACCCGGATATGGATGTAGATTATATCTGCAATAAAATTGGAATGAGCAGAACTAAACTTTATCAAAAAATAAAAGGAATTACCGGGCAATCGATCAGCGATTTTGTACGAACCATACGATTGAAAAAAGCGGTTCAGATAATGACACATGAAGATTCTTCAATCACAGATGTTATGTATAGCGTTGGCATACAAACACAATCTTACTTTACAAAAGCATTCAAAAAAGAGTTTGGCAAAACGCCATCACAATTTTTACAGGAATTAAAAAAGTGATCAGCTATATTTATTTGCAACAGTTTTAAAAATCTATTCCGCCTAATTTTTTCTTTTTCTTCTCGTATTTTTCGTAATCAAATTTATAAAGCTTACCCGGACGATGCGGCACGTTCTGTTCTATCTCGTTTACATCTATTAAAAAATCCATGGAGAAAAATTTCTTACGAAAATTTCTTCTGTCAAGTTTTATTGCAAGGATAGCTTCGTATAAATTCTGCAGTTCCCGCAAAGAAAACTTGTTGGGTAACAAGCTGAAACCTAATGGATGTTCCTGAACTCTTTTTTGCAGAAGAGTAAGTGATGTTTTAAAGATTTGGTAATGGTCAAAAGCAAGCTCGGTAATGCTTCCCACATCGTGCCAGTGCAATTCGTTATCTAATATTTTTAATTTATGATGCTGTATATTAATAAGAGAACAATATGCAATAGTTACTACCCGGCCTGCCGGGTGACGTTTAACTTTTCCAAAGGTTTGCACCTGTTCAAGGTACACGTCATCAAGCCCGGTTCTTTGTTTTAGAATCCTATACGCTGCAGCATCCAGGTCTTCAACAGGTTTTACAAGGTCGCCAAGAAGTGACCATTTACTTTTAAATTTATCCAGATCAGACCTGATCAATAATACCTTAAGCTTATTTTCATCAAAACCAAAAATTACACAATCGACGGATAAGGCAATTTTGTTAAGATCAAGTACTTCAGATTGTATTGTCTTAAAGCTCTTAATAGTCGGTTGAGTTTTTTGTTTTGATGTTAAAGGCATAACGAGATTGAATAACAGGATTTTTTGCAGAGCCTCCTTAGTTGCTCTTTACTACATTGATGGTTTGCTTTTTTGATGAAGCAATAACAGTGAGCAAATAAGTGCCATTTGCCAACCTGGCCGTTTCTTCAATTTCCAGAGCGTTATTGCCGGCTGATAACAAAACGTTTCGCTTTATTAATTGTCTTCCGCTAACATCTGTAATTAACAATGTTGCCCTGTCTTTAACAGCCGATTCAATATTGACTTTTAATTTATTTGCAAAAGGGTTTGGCGCAATTTCAACAAAAACACCATTTTGTGACACTCTTATTTTTACTACTGCGCTGTAAGTTATCCTGCCATCTTTATCTATACTTTTTAACCGATAGTAATAAGTAGAAATGTTTGCATCAACAATGTTATCAGCATAACTATAATTGCTTCTTCCGGCCGCATGGATATTTGCAACATGTGAATAATCCTGTCCATTTGTGCTGCGCTGTAACTCGTAACTGGCAACACTTTCTTCGTTATCTACATCCCATGACAGCACATTATCACTGCCAATATTTTTACCACTAAAGTTAACAAGTGTAACCGGCAAAGCTGCATTGCGATTTAAAAAGATGTGATATTCACCTGGCGGTAATGTAAAAGTTTGGGTAGCAACAGAAACTGTAATAGTGGTTCCATTCAAATAATCATACCACACTCCTGTAGTCGGAAACGTAACAGAGCCTGTTTGCGAAACAACATCAAAATTTCCGATTACCACAAGGCTTGAAATACCTTGTGTAACCTTAAGCCATTTAAAAGCACCACCTAAACTATCTGTTATCTGATTTGAAGTAAACAAATCACTGTAATAAGCATTGTACCGAAGCTTAATTAATGAACTGTACACGTCGTGCAAATGCTTGCGGTTAGTGTCCAGCAAATAATCCCAGCGTATAGGTTTTGGGTCTGTACGGCAGTTATTATTTACCGTTCCGTTTACACAATAATTAATAGGGTAATCATAGCCCAGCTCACCAAATTGCCAAATCATTTTAGGGCCTGGAATTGTGAAGAAAAATGCAGCATCTAATTCTTCTCTTTTTAAAGCAGTAACAGTGTCTTTAATATTATAGGCACCGGATGAATTTCCATACTGAACGTTT
>CAXSEB010000041.1:0-566 GCA_964235805.1 uncultured Chitinophagaceae bacterium
CGTTTAATAATGGCAAGTATTACTTATACTTCCCGGTAAAAGATAAACAGGATATTTTTAGGATAGGAGTGGCTACCAGCGCAGATCCGGCAGGCCCGTTTAAAGCCGAAGCTAACCCTATAAAAGAAAGTTTTAGCATCGATCCTGCTGTGTTCAAAGATGATGATGGAAAGTTTTATATGTACTTTGGAGGAATATGGGGCGGCCAGTTACAACGTTGGCAAACGGATAAATATGATTCAACAGCAAAGGATGAACCCACCGGAGATACACCTGCCTTAACTGCAAAAGTGCACGGTTGAATAAAGACATGCTTGAATTTGATGAAAAGGTTAAAGACGTACAAATTCTTGATAAAGATGGCAAACCATTATTAGCCAAAGACCATGATAAAAGATTTTTTGAAGCGTCATGGATGTACAAGTATAATGGCAAATATTATTTTACTTATTCAACTGGTGATACGCATTTGATTTGCTATGCTACAGGCAACAGCCCTTATGGGCCTTTCACTTATCAGGGTGTTGTATTGAAACCAGTGCAGGGCTGGCCAAACCATCAATCTA
>CAXSEB010000041.1:576-6513 GCA_964235805.1 uncultured Chitinophagaceae bacterium
ACATTTAAGAAATATAAAAGTAACCGAGCTAAAATATAGGCCAGATGGAACTATCGAGACAATCGATGCCTATACAAAATAAATACTTCAAAATTTGTTTATATAGCCAGAAAAGTTATTGCGCCGATGTACCGACAGGTTGTTTTAAATACCTGGAATCGGTAATATACTTACTATCATTCCCATAAATAAATAAGCAGGTGCCGTTCTTAATTTTATCAATTACGTCTTTATAGATTTTTGGCGAAAGAGCAGGGCATCCAAGGCTTCGGCCGATATAACCTTGCAACCGTGCAATATCTTCACTCACGTAGTCAGCATTGTGCATTACAATATCCCTTGATTCTGCTTTATCATTAAAGCCCGGTTCATGCCCTTCAAGTCGCATGGAATAGCCATGTGCACCTGAGTAAGTTGCTTTGGTAGTGTAGAAGCCAACACTGCTTTTATTGCTTTCCGGTTCATTTGAAAAATAAAGTGCCTTATCAAGGCCGGAATTTCGGCCATGCGCCACATAGGTTACAAACAAAAGCTTAGCGTTTTTCAGGTCAATAACAAACAATCTTTTTTTATTGGAAGGCAAGGTGAAATCAATAATGGAGATGATCTTATCATTGTTCAACAAGCCTTTTTGCTTTAGTTTGGTAAACCCGACTATCGCGTAATCAAACGCTCTTCTACCTAAACCAAGCTTTCCTAATTTAAGGCTGTCAAATACAGCTGAATAATCGTCTGACTGAACGTTTTTCAAGTGGTTAACTAATGGTCTGTAATTTACCAAAACGTCTTTTCCGGAAACATGCAATGAACTGGCAAAGCCGGTAAAGACAAAAATGCAATATTGAAGATTTCTATAAAAAGCTTTGAACATATTGTTTGTATACCTGACCACTATGCACCAAATAAAAAGCCAAAATTGAATTTATATTAATTTGATGAAAGTTTCTGAAAGCAAAGCATAAAAAAAAAGCCGGTATCTATGCCAGCTTATTTTATTAATGATTCATTTATCGCTTAAAAACTCCTAAACTTTCTGCCCACATTTGTCCGGTTGGAATTGTCAGGGGCACTCTGAGGTGCAGGCTGCGGCCTTGTTTCCATAGTATTTGCCGGCCTTTCTAAAGTTGAGTTTTGAGGTGTTCTCGAAGGTCTTTGATTGATATCAGGATTTGATTGTTGATTATTTTGTTGTTGAAACTCTCTAACTCTTTGCTGCCTGTAGATCCTGTTTTCGGTATTTTGAGCAGGCTCCGGTTGAACTTGTCTTGGAGCCATATCATTATTAAGATCAGAATTTTGGATTACACGTCTGCGCTGATTGATGGTTGGTCTTGTTTCAGGCGTTTGCTGATTGCTTATGTCTGCGGGTTGTTGATAATCTCTCAATTGTCTTCTTCTCTTGGCCGGTGTGTTTAAATCGCCATTATTTAGAGCGGGAGAATTTTGTTGGCCATCGACATTTGCGGGGATACTATTCACACGCAAATCGTTAGCGTCAGTATTTGTGTTTACCTGGTTTTTCACAGAACTCCTGTCCGCATTTTTATTAAAAACATTTCTTTTTTGTAAAGTTCTCACCTTCTGTGATTGATCTAATGAAGGGCTGATGCCATTACTGTTAATAGTATTTGAATTGTTTTGCTTCACTACCGGCTTGTAGATGTGTAACACTCCATCTTTCAACTTCGTGTCACCAGGTACAGTAGTTTGCCTTACAGGAAATGTTCTGATTTTTGCCTTTGTTACTTTTTCAACTTCCGCAACGTTTGGACCTTGCTGATATTGAGGTCCGTTGTTTATCACACGGGGATTGTTTATAACAGTTGTATTATTAATGATGGTAATATTATTCTGCCTGTTTACATAATAATTATTAAGGTCATCTCTGTAAATGTATTGGCTCGGAACAAATGACCATTGGTCGTTTTGTATTTCATAATAACTTCCGTTTCTGCGCTGAGGGCATAAAGGTGCCCAGCCATAATAATCTGAGCTGCGTCTCCAGTTTACCCAGGCAGGCGCCCATTCGTAACCAGGTACCCACATCCATCCCTCAAAATTATCATAGAACCAGCGCCCATAGTGGAAAGGAGCCCAACCCCAATTATAATCTGATACCCATGTCCATCCGTAATTAGTATATGCCCAATGCCCATCGGTCTGGTAAGGCTGAAAGCCGGCTTGCCGCGGTGACCATACACGTCCAAACTCCGGATTATCAATCCAGCGGCCATACGGACTTAAGTCTTCATAAAATTGATCGTAAGTGATAGAGTTAGATTGGTCGTAACTATAAGAATTATTTTGCTGATCATCATTGTAAGAAGATGAACCAATATTTCTGCTTTGGGAGCAGGCGGAAAGTATTGTAATAATAAATACTAATCCATATATATTTTTTTTCATTTTTATTATTTTAAAGATCTGGTAGTGCTAATACTAAGACCTTGCCATAATTAAAAAGTTGCTTGTAAGAAATACAATTAACAAAATAGTAAGCGCTTGTTTACAAAGCTTATCTCTATTAAAGTGCCAACTGTATTTAATTGCTGATAAGTAAATGCAATTATATACCTTTGCAAATTATTTGTAATCTTAAAATTTAATTAAGCCTATGTTGCCTACGATAATTGAAAAATTGCAATTAAAAGATGAAAGAAATTTATTAATACAAGGCCTTCCCTCAACGATTGAAAAACAGTTTGCAAAATTATCCTTTGCAAAAAATGTTACTCCACTTATTAAAATAAGAAAAATAGATTTTGCATTAATCTTCGCATTGAACAAGGCACAGTTAGGCAGCATCTTGACAGAAGTGATTCCTGCGCTGCAACCTTCAGCAAAACTTTGGATAGCCTTCCCTAAATCAACTTCAAAAATTGTTAGCGACCTTAACAGGAATTGTTCCTGGCACCATCTTAAAAACAATGGCTTTGAAAGCGGTTCAGAAGTTATACTTGATTATGTATGGAGTGCACTTCTATTCAAAAAATTATTAGTAATTGCTGAAGATAAAAGCAAAGCCTTAAATATAAATGCTGCAAGTAAAAAGAAATTTTTGCAACATGAAGTAATCGAAGACCTGATTTAGTATGCGGCTTAATATCCGTTAATTACTTCCAATTTAATTTTTAGTTGATTCGTCCTATGTCTATCAACAACTAAAGTTCAACTACCATTTCTGGTTTAAATATTTCGATGTAAAATCTTATTAGATTAATGATAATGCTGTGTAATTTTATTTATGGTAAAGTCAGTCAAAATACATCCGGAGGATAATCTTGAAGTTGCTCTTGTTGATCTAAAAAAATACGAACAGATAAATAATAGCGGCAACAGTTATTTACTTCAAACTGATGTGCCGGCCAAGCATAAATTTGCTACTGAGGATTTAAACAAAGATGACGATGTATTTATGTATGGAGTATTGGTTGGCAAAGCGCTTGTTCCAGTAAAAAAAGGCGAATTAATTACCACTCAAAACATTACTCATGCATCCAGCGCTTACGGCATTGGCACACGAAAAACAAATTATAGTTCACCAGATATTTCTGTATGGAAAGATAAAACCTTCAATGGGTATCATAGAGCGGATGGTTCAGTGGGTATAGCTAATTACTGGTTAGTGATTCCATTGGTTTTTTGTGAGAATAAAAATGTAGATGTTATCCAGGAAGCTTTTATAAAAGAGTTGGGTTATCAGCAGTCAACATCTGTTTACCAGCACCAGGTAAATAGATTAATTAAATTATATCAATCAGGTAAGCCAATTGAAGAGCTGGCAAATAGCGATATAGATATAATGGAGGAAGAAGAAGCAGAAAATTCTAAGGTATTTGCTAATGTAGATGGCATAAAGTTTTTAACACATACACTTGGCTGCGGTGGAACAAGGCAGGATGCTCAAAGCTTATGTGGTTTACTTGCAGGATACATAGTTCATCCAAATGTAGCAGGAGCCACTGTTTTAAGCCTTGGCTGTCAAAATGCACAAATCGGATTATTAAATGATGAGATAAAAAAAAGAGATGCAAACTTTGCGAAGCCTTTGTATCTTCTTGATCACCAGCAAATAGGTTCAGAATCGAAATTGTTGAATCTTGCTATCAAAAAAACTTTCGTTGGTTTGGCAAAGGCAAATCAATTGGAACGTAAGCCAGCTCCTTTAAGTAAATTATGTATAGGGTTAGAGTGTGGCGGGTCTGATGGCTTTTCTGGTATCTCCGCAAACCCCGCTGTTGGTTTCTTATCAGATCTAATTGTGGCTTTGGGAGGTTCTGTTATATTATCAGAATTTCCTGAACTGTGTGGGGTTGAACAGGAGTTAAGCGATCGGTGTATAAATGAAACAGTGGCAGCAAAGTTTATGCAAATAATGACAACTTATAATGCAAGGGCACACGCGGTAGGCTCAGGCTTTGAGGCTAACCCTTCACCTGGGAATATAAAAGATGGGTTAATTACAGACGCAATAAAATCTGCCGGCGCAGCAAAAAAAGGTGGTCTTTCTCCCATAACCGATGTGTTAGATTACCCGGAAAAAATAACAAAGCCCGGCCTAAATTTATTGTGTACTCCCGGAAGTGATATCGAATCAACTACTGCTGAAGTTGGGTCTGGTGCTACAATTGTGTTATTTACTACAGGCCTTGGTACACCAACCGGAAACCCTGTGGCACCTGTGGTTAAAATATCCAGCAATACCAATTTGTTCATGAAGATGAACGACATTATTGACATTGATGCAGGAACTATAATTGATGGAAAAGAAACAATTCAACAAGTGGGCGAGCGTATTTTGGATTACATAATAAAACTTGCAAATGGTGAAGTAAAAGCGAAGGCGCAAGTTTCTTCACATGATGATTTCATCCCCTGGAAAAGAGGAATTTCGTTGTAATATTTCAAATGTCACTTGAGTTTTGTTGGTCCGTCACTATTACACATATCTCACATACCAACATTAGTTACCTTTCGTACTAATTTTCTGTAATTTATTCTGATTAATTTTAAGTTCGTATTTCAGGCGCATTTACTAAGAATTAAATTAAGTTATGGCAAGTACCTTCCTAAACAGGATGATGCTCTTATCAATTTTACTTGTTGTAAATAATCTTGTAAACGCACAGCAATACAATTGTGCTTTTAAGCCTCCTATAATAAACATTGATTTTGGTGTTGGTAATGTTGGAGACGTTAACTCATATCTTTCAAGATATGAACGTGACTATAGCAACTGCCCGAATGATGGGTATTATTCTTTTAGCTCTAACACCAGTAAGTGTTTTAATGGAGATTGGCTAACTATCAACCAGGATCATTCTGCCAACGGCCTGAATGGAAATATGATGCTTGTTAACGCATCAGTAGTGGGAGGTGTTTTTTTTAACACAAAGCTGAATGGATTTAGCGGCAACACTACATATCAACTTAGCGTTTGGATGATGAATGTTTGCAGAATAAACGGCGGCTGTGCACCTTTGCCACCGAATATAACCATCAACTTAATAACACCTGATAACAGGAAGATAGGCATTTTCAGAACCGGACTTTTAACACAGTCTAACGAACCCAACTGGAGAAAATTTACGGGTTTCTTCCAAACTCCTGCCGGCCTTTCATCACTTACATTAACAATGGAAGATAATACGCTTGGCGGCTGCGGTAACGATTTTGCTATGGATGATATTACTATAAGTGAATGTATTATTCCTAAACCTGCCGTACAAAATCCAACAGAAAGAGTTGTACCTAAACAGGTAAAGCAACAGCCGCCCACTGTAGTACAACCGTCCCCGGCTAAACCTAAAACAGTAAAACAAACTCCGGTAATATTGAGGCAAGTACGAAAAGATTCGGTTGTTCATGTAACAATACCAATTGCAGAAAAACCGGTAGTTACGGTACCTGCAATAAAAGAAAGACCTGTTATAAAAT
>CAXSEB010000041.1:6523-8990 GCA_964235805.1 uncultured Chitinophagaceae bacterium
ATTAACCAGAGCAAATCCTATTATAAAGCAAATTGAAACGGCTGCAGGCGAAATGCTTATAGAGCTTTATGATAATGGTGAAATAGATGGCGACACAGTAACTGTATATCATAACAATACGATGATAATTTCAAGAGCTGGCTTGTCTGAAAAACCTGTAAGTTTTCATATCAAAGTAGATAAGACCGAACCACATCATGAGATAGTAATGGTTGCCAACAATCTCGGATCTATTCCACCGAACACTTCGATGATGATTGTGACGGTAAACAACAAACGCTACGAGGTATTCATATCTTCTTCGGAACAAAAAAATGCAAAGGTGGTAATCGATCTTAAAGAATGAAAATGTTAAGAACATTTCTGCAAATTATAGTGTGTTAAAGGTTTAAATTTTAAAAATTAGTTGTGAAAAAAAGCGCCGGGATTCTTTTGTATCGACAAACAAACAAAGCCCTGGAGGTTTTTCTTGTTCATCCCGGAGGCCCGTTCTGGAAGAACAAAGATGTTGGCGCATGGTCAATTCCAAAGGGCGAATTTACAGACGAAGAAGAAGCTTTGGATGCTGCTAAGAGAGAACTTGAAGAAGAAGTAGGCATAAGTTGCAACGGCCCTTTTATAGAACTGACTCCATTAAAACAAAAAGGTGGCAAATTAGTGTTTGCGTGGGCAGCACAAAAAAATGTAGACTGCAATAAAATCATCACTAATACATTTCAGATGGAATGGCCTCCGCGATCAGGAAATTTTCAAAGCTTTCCGGAGGTTGATATAGCACAATGGTTTGGTGCGGATGATGCAAAGCAAAAGATCAATTCATCCCAATCAGCTTTCATTGATGAACTTATTGAGAAATTAAAAAATGAAGCATAGGAGCACTCAGGTGTCCATTCACATCTTTCTATAATAAGCATGTAAGGCATCATCAAAACTTCTTTTTCTACTACAAAGAATAATGTTTACACTTGTTGTATTCAATTATTTAACGATGCATGTAATAAAGAAATTCTTATCATCACTGGTTCTTTCATTAGCTTTTGTTTTAACCTTTTCACAAGTCAGCGTAAGCAAATTGCGATGTGAAAATCTTGTTGATCCACTGGGAATTGATTTATTAAAACCTCGGTTAAGCTGGCAACTAACGTCGGTTTCAAGCAATGTTATGCAAACGGCTTACGAGGTAAGATTGAGTTTAGATAGCACGTTTTCTAACAACCTCGCTTGGAGCAGTGGCAGAGTACAATCCGATCAGTCGTTATATATTTCTTATGGAGGTCCGGCGTTACAATCAGCAAAAAAATATTTTTGGCAGGCAAAGGTTTGGGATAATAAAGGAAACGTTTCAAAATGGAGCCAGCCAGCCTTTTGGCAAATGGGCTTACTACAATCTTCAGACTGGAAAGCCAGTTGGATTGTTTCACCTGTTGCAAAAGATTCAGTGTACACGCCTGCCTTGCTATTTCGCAAAACATTTCCTGCGTCAAAGCCAATCCGGTCCGCCTCCGTCTTTATTACCTCTCATGGAATGTACGAAGCACAAATCAACGGCAATAGAGTAGGAGATGCATATTTAACACCGGGCTGGACGAGCTATAATAAGCGTTTGCAATACCAGGTTTATGATGTAACATCATTACTAAAAACAGGTGATAATGCAATAGGTGTAACTATAGGCAGCGGATGGTATAGAACGCCACTCGGATGGGAAAATAATAAGAACTTTTATGGAGGTAAGATCGCCCTGCTGCTTCAACTGGAAATAAGTTATACTGATGGAAGTAAGGAGACAGTTAGTTCTGATAAGTCATGGAAAACTTCTGATGGCCCCATACGGGTTTCAGAAATTTATGGAGGCGAAACATATGATGCCAATTTCGAAAAAACCAACTGGTCAAACGCAGCTTATAATGATAAGGCATGGGCTAATGTTGATGTAGAAAATTATAAAAAAGACATTCTTGTTTCAACCTATAATCAACCGGTTAAAAAGCATGAAACATTCAAGCCGCTTAAAATAATCACAACGCCAAAAGGCGAGCATGTAATTGACTTTGGGCAAAATCTTGTTGGCTGGTCGCAGATTAAAGTTAACGGGAAGGCCGGTGACAAGATCATTATAAGTCATGCGGAAGTGCTTGACAAATTTGGAAATTTTTACACTGATAACCTGCGGGCGGCCAAAGCTCAAAACACTTTTATATTAAAGGGTAATGGAGAAGAGATTTTCTAGCCGCATTTTACATTCCAGGGTTTCAGGTATATAAAGATTGAAGGCTACCCGGGCGAATTAAAGCCAGAAAATTTTTCTGCTGTTTCTCTTTACTCTGACATGGAAACCACGGGAAGCTTTGAATGTTCCAATCCCTTATTAAATCAATTACAGCATAACATTAAATGGGGACAAAAGGGAAATTTTTTAGATGTTCCAACTGATTGTCCGCAACGTGATGAACGATTAGGATGGACT
>CAXSEB010000041.1:9000-9787 GCA_964235805.1 uncultured Chitinophagaceae bacterium
GCACAGGCTTTCTCAAGAACAGCAACATTTAGCATGCAGGTGCATAATTTTTTTATGAAGTGGTTAAAAGATGTGGCTGCAGACCAGGAAAGTGATGGAAAAGTTCCGTTTGTTGTTCCCAATATTTTAGGCGCAGGTGCAGGCGGATCTGCAGGTTGGGCCGACGTTGCCACGATTATACCATGGAATATATATCTCGCATATGGCGATAAAAAGGTTTTGCAGGATCAGTACTCAAGCATGAAGGCATGGGTAAATTTTATGCAGGCAAAAAGCGTTAACCTTTTATGGAATACGGGTTTCCATTTTGGTGATTGGTTATTTTACCGGCCCGATGATGATAATGATGGAAGATCTGCGGTAACCGATAAATATTTAATTGCCCAGTGCTTCTTCGCACAGTCAACGCAATTACTTATCAATGCAGCAAAGGTTCTAGGCAAACCGGAAGATGTTAAAACCTACGCTACCTTATTACAACAAATAAAAAGTGCTTTTTTAAAGGAATACGTAACTACAAACGGACGGTTAGTATCAGGCACGCAAACAGCCTATGTGCTTGCATTAAATTTTGATATGTTGCCTGAGCAATTAAGAGCGCAAGCTGCCAGGCGACTTGTTACTAATATTACTGATTACAACGATCATCTTACTACGGGCTTTCTCGGAACTCCATATTTATGTCACGTGCTTACAAGATTTGGTTATGATTCTGTTGCTTATAAACTTTTGTTGCAACAAACTTATCCTTCGTGGCTTTACCCGGTAAAAATGGGTGCTACAACGA
>CAXSEB010000041.1:9797-11670 GCA_964235805.1 uncultured Chitinophagaceae bacterium
CGATCTGGGAAAGATGGGATGGGCAAAAGCCTGATAGTACTTTTCAAACTCCCGGAATGAACTCATTCAATCATTATGCTTATGGTGCAATAGGTGATTGGATGTACCGTGTAATTGCCGGTATTGATACTTATGAAACCGGTGCAGGCTATAAGAAAATATTGATAAAACCTCACCTGGGCGGCAATCTTACCTATGCAAATGCAGATTATGAAACGTTATATGGAAAAGTAAGCTCGCATTGGGAGATAGAAAGCGGCCACTTAAAAATGGACGTGGAAATACCTGCAAACACAACTGCAAAAATTTACATTCCTTCAGTAAGTTCAAAAAGTATAATGGCAAGCGGAAAATTATTATCAACAAATAATGAAATTAAGATTTTAGGCAAAGAAGGAAGTTATTTTGTGGTTGCAGTTGGTTCAGGAAGTTATCATTTTACAGATTGATTTCATCTTTACTATTGCGGTCTATAACATCTTTTAAAGTCTACTATAAATCATCATTAATTATATCACTAATGAAATATGCAATTGTTCTGTTGTTAAATTTATTTGTTATGACTACATCATTTGGGCAGCAGACATTTCCTTTATATTCTTCCAAAATTCCAAACAGCAAAACTTCTTCAGAAAAAGAAGTGACAGAAACTAAAGACGGAATTACTTTCGTAAGTAAAATTTCTGTTCCCACACTTTCTGTGTTTCTCCCGCCGAAAGAAAAAGCAAACGGAACTGCAATAATTATTTATCCCGGTGGTGGTTATTGGACAAACGCTATTGTTCATGAAGGGTATGACGTTGCAAAAAAATTTAATGAAGCAGGCATAACGGCTTTTGTTTTAAAGTATCGCATACCGAATGAAGCCACAATGATAGATAAAGAGATCGGGCCGTTACAAGATGCGCAGCAAGCCATTAAAGTAGTAAGATCAGGTGCAGCTAAATGGAATATAAATGCTAAGCGAATTGGCATTATGGGTTTCTCTGCCGGCGGCCATCTTGCATCAACAGCAGGAACACATTTTAATACTGCCGTAATAGATAATAAAAAAAATACCAGTTTACGTCCGGATTTTATGATACTCATTTATCCTGTTATTAGTTTCCAGGATAGCATTGCACACATGGGTTCACGTGAGCAGTTAATAGGAAAGCAGCCGGCAAAAGATAAAGTGGACTTTTATTCAAATGAGTTACAGGTTACTGATTTTACACCACCTGCATTTTTAGTGCATGCCAGCGATGATGATGTAGTTAATGCAGAAAACAGCCTGGTTTTTTTTCAACAGTTATTGAAACATAAAGTTCCAGCAGAATTACATATTTATCAAAACGGAGGCCATGGTTTTGGTATGAAGAATAAAACAACAAAAGACAAATGGATGGACAGGTGTTTAAACTGGATGGAAGCCAATGGCTGGTTAAAACGAGATGCAAATTGATAAGGTATAAGCGCCTAAACCACCTGGCTTCCACTATATTCAAGCACTTCACTTACTTCAGTTGCAGGCATTTCAGCATTTCGCATTGCTATACCTCGTGTTGCATTAGCAGCAAAATCAATAAACGCCTGTTTGCTTATTGCATCATCACTAATCATAACCGGTACACCGATATCTCCGCCTTCACGAATGCTTTGCACTAACGGGATCTGTCCGAGAAATGGTATATCAAATTCATCAGCCAGGTTTTTGCCACCGTTCTTTCCAAAGATATAATATTTATTATCAGGCAATTCTGCCGGGGTAAAATAGCTCATGTTCTCTACAAGCCCTATCACCGGCACTTTCAGCTTTGCATGACCAAACATAGCAATACCTTTTTTGGCATCCGCAAGTGCAACTAATTGAGGGGTAGTTACTGCAATAATC
>CAXSEB010000042.1:0-3040 GCA_964235805.1 uncultured Chitinophagaceae bacterium
TCAAGCCAGGGCGTAATGATAAGCAGCCTTTCCGACAATTATTTTTCAAGGAGATTTATTGGTGCTGGCAGAGTGCAGAATAATTGATAATTGATAGTTGACATCAATATCTGACCACTTACTTTTTACAACTTAACACTTCTAATTACTTCTTACTTACTACTCATCCCTGTCCTTCTTTTTACGTTGGTCCATACCGGAGATACATCTGGAGAAAGATTAAAATAAATTACGCTTCCTCCATAAAAAATAATAAAGACGGTGCTTTTGATAACCATGCCCCAAAAGCCGTGCAATTCTAAAAACAAAAAATAGCAAATCATGTAGCATATAAAGGCAAGTATAATTGCATATACCGTTTTAAAACTAAATGGGTGCATATTGAATTTTCTCTCTAAAAAGATTATTCTTATTGTATTGTATACTGTAAACGATATCAAATTAGAGTATCCAGCTCCTATAATGCCAAACTTCTTTACCAAAAAATAATTCAACGGAATAGCGAGCGACAAAAGCACAACACCGCTAAAAAACTCAAAGCGCCAAAACGTAGATGTTCCAATAATTTGCGAATTAACGCCGGTTCCAAGGTCTACAATTCTTGCCATGCCTAAAAAGAAAAATATCCATTGAGATTCAAGGTACGCCGGTCTCAAATGAAATGTTCTTATGCCATCAGTATAATTAAGCCATACCAATAAAAATATACCGAGAGAAGCTATTAATAAATTTATCCCTGAGCGTTGATAAATCAAAAGTATTTTACCATGGTCTTTGTCTTTCCATGCCTTTGATAAAACAGGAACTGATGCAGCAACAGCGCCTCGCTGCGGCGCCTGCACCAAACCAGCCACTACACTGCCCAACGAAAATATACCTGCAGCAGTGGTACCAACAACAGACATAATAACGATGGTATCGATAAATTGCGCAATCATATATACCAGGCCGCCAAAGTATACCAGTGAGGCAAGAGAGATTATCTTTTTATGAAACTTTTTTGTAACCCTGCTTATCTCAAAAGTTATGTACAACTCACGTTTATACAGCAGGTATATGCACAACACCAGGGCAACAATGGCATAAGTAAATGCGTAAAATTTTATAAACGTATCAAAGCTGTTTATAAGCCTGAAGCTTAAAAACAAAATAAGAATGGTAGTAAGTAAACGAAACAACACTTCCCGTAAAAAGCTTGTAAATATGGATTTTTTCAAGTTCCACGTAAATACTTCAAGAATAGAAAATAAAAGAATAGAGAACCCAAAGGGAAAAATCCAAAAATAATATTTTACAAAATCGGGTGAGCGCTCTCCAAATTTTCGTATTATAATGTCTTTAAAAAAAATACCTGCAATCATCACCAGTAGAAATCCAAGCAGGCTTGTAATTAAAGCCCATGTTATCAGGTCATTTTTCTTTTTTGCAAGATTATCATTATAGTACGGATAGAATTTATATACTGTTGCAATCATACCAAAATTGGCAAAAGCAAACATAATGTTACCTACTGCTATAAAGATGTTGGTTAAAGCATATTCTGATGTTGAGAAAACTGAATCGTTCCTGGTAAATAAATAAGTATTGATGAAACCAATAAAGAAACCAAAATAAACAAACACTGTAGATATGATACTTTGCTTTCGTATCTGAGACATACTAATATTTAATTGTGCAAATTATGGTTATTTCGTTGCAGTCGCACGTTGATCAAATCATGGATTACTAATAGGTTGGCTATCTATTCTAAAAATTAGTTCACATTTTTTTGTTATCTTACCACCATACTCTGTAATCAACCTTTTCAATAACTGTGATTAATCTTAATTATTATAAATAGTACAAAAAATTAAAATGAAAAAATTTACTCTTTTACTGGTAGCTTTTTGCTGCTTGGCAATTTTAAGTAATGCACAAACTGCTTTTCCTCTTCAAGGACCTGTAGGGATAGGTATTACCTCTTTTAAAGCAGTGGGAATTGGTATTAGTAATCCGTCTGTAAAATTACAAGTTGTTAATGGTGGCGCAGGATTAATGGGACATCCGTATGAGGCCGCGGTTATTGAAAGCAATACTGATCACAAATTTGGTATATATACTAATGTAATTAATCCGCTGTCCGGCGGAAGTGCAGTAATATTGGGATATTCTACTTACAAGTTAAGAAACTCTTTTTATCCGGGATATGAAATGCAACATGGCATTTTCGCAGATGATCTTAATTCGCATTTCCTGCGTTTTAATGCACTTGAAAGTACTGACGCCGGAGGTGTTGCACCAGGTTCGTACAGGAACGTAATGGTAATGGATAACACCGGGAAGGTTGGAATAAATTTAGGCAATTTAGAACCTGTTCCACACCCTTCTGCAAATTTGCATGTAAATGGAACTGTTAGATTTGCAAATTTGCCTGCTGGCAATGGTGCTGTTCTAGTAACGGATGCTGAGGGGAATATATATAGAAGTACTCTGGTTTCCGGCAGGCCGGCAAACACTGATAATGTATTAACAGATGATGTTACAGCTCTTAAAAAAGAGGTCGCAAATTTAAGAAGCCAGGTAGATCAATTGCTTCAACTTGTTAATCAAAAAAAATCTGTCTTGATTGATAATTCAAACAAGAGTTTTTTTATTTACCCCAATCCTGCAAAGGATGTAATAAGAGTTTCTGCATTAAATCGCGGTTCTGTTGGAGCCAAAAAAATCGTATTACAAAACTCTGCTGGCAGAACATTGCAATCGCTTCTAATGGATGATGAAAGTATAAATATCCCTTTAAAAAATATAGCCGCAGGAATTTATCTTGTTAACATTTACCAGAACAACTTATTGCTACAATCAGAAAAAGTTGTTGTAAAGTAAAATGAATAATAATCAGTTCAAGTGTTGTTAGTAGTTTTAAGGCACTTTATTTATTGTTATAAAAAAATTATCATCAACCGCTAATTGATCCTGTGCAAATTTTATTTGTGTGAATTTTTCTGACGGATAAATAAAAGTGTAATGATCTTTTGTTGCCATAATTTTTACCGGCATATTG
>CAXSEB010000042.1:3050-10264 GCA_964235805.1 uncultured Chitinophagaceae bacterium
TAATATAGCTTGCCTTTATTTATTTTATATTCTAACACAGGTATATTGGTTGTTCGGAGATACTGGTCAAAAACGTTTGCGAAATCAATACCGGATTGTTTTGAAATGTAATTTTCCACCTGGTTGCTTGTTACCGTTTGGTGATAGAAAGTTTTATTCAATCCGCGTAAAATATTTCTGAACTTATCGTCATTATTAATTATCTGCCTTATGGTGTGGAGCATATTGCTTCCCTTGTAATACATATCAGAACTGCGATTGGTGGGATCGTCATTTACATTATATGATCCTATTACAGGAGATTTATTATCGATATTCTTTCTAATCCCAATTAAATATTCTTTTGCAGCTTCTTTACCATAAAAATATTCACCAAACAACACTTCCGAATAAGCGGTAAAGCCTTCATGAACCCACATATCTGCAATATCTTTTGTAGTGATATTATTAGCAAACCATTCATGCCCGCTTTCATGAACAATGATAAAGTCCCACTTCAATCCCCAGCCGCTTCCTGAAAGATCTTTGCCATGATAACCATTTTGATAACCATTGCCATAAGCAGTTGCGCTTTGGTGTTCCATTCCAAGGTGTGGAGCGTCAACTAGTTTATATCCATCTTCATAAAAAGGGTAGGGGCCAAACCAGTATTCAAATGCTTTCATCATTCTTGGCGCATCTGTAAATTGTTTTTTTGCTTTATCAAGATTGTAAGCAAGCACCCAGTAGCTCATGTCTAAATTTCCCTTCTCACCTTTATATACTTCGTTGAAATTTACATACTTCCCTATATAAGGAATGATGCAATAGTTGTTTATAGGATTTACAACAGCCCAGTCATATGTTGTTGTTCCATCCTTATTAATTTGCTTGCCTCTAAATCTTCCGTTACCAACACAAACTAAAGTATCCGGACAAGTGATGTGCATTTCAGCGCTGTCAGGCTCATCGCTTTGATGATCTTTACAAGGATACCAAACACTTGCGCCAAGGCCCTGGCATGCAATGGAAACCCAAGGATTATTAGTGCTATCTCTCTTCCAAATTAAACCGCCGTCCCACGGAGGTTTAGTAGCTACAAGAGGTTTGCCATGGTAATACACAATCAGGTAATTGGTTGAGTTTTCAAGAATATTTATGGGAAGATCTACCAGGTATGCATTGCCATCGCGGGTTATTGAAGTGATCTTTTGCTTCGGAGTTGCTATTTTTTCAGGCTCATATTTATCGTATTGCAAAGGTATATATCCAACTAAAAAAACGCTATCCATTATCAAAGGCTGCTGCAGATCTACTTGTAAAGTTTTATTCTTTTTTAGTGCCCGGTAGTATATAACATTATAACCGCTGATGCTGCTGTCTTGAATATTAAATTTTACATGGAGATCGTACTTTAAAACATTCCACCAGTTCCGGTACTGGTTGTAAGTTCCACGCAATGTATCAGCATGAGTAAATTGAGCGTTGGAAGTTGAGGAACATAAAAGCGAAAAAATAATAATGATAGAGGCTGGTATTTTTCTCATGAGAAAATTTGAATAACTAAATTTAAATTACATTCTATACAATGCTTAAAAGAATTTCACATTTTCTATTTTACATTTTTAATTTCTCTCTTTGTATATCTTCCTTCTGGATTTTCTCTTCCTGTAATAAACATAGTGTAAACCAAAACATCTTTCATTATAACGAATCTACAGGCATTGCAACACTTGATCCTGCGTTTGCAAAAAGCCAGTCAGTTATGTGGGCTGTGCATCAATTATACAATACTTTGGTAGAAATTGATGAAAACACAAGGATAATTCCGTCTCTTGCTAAAAGCTGGGACATTTCGCCCGATAACTTAACGTTTACTTTTCATTTGCGTACCGACGTTTATTTCCATGACGATAAAATATTGTTTGGAGCAAATAAAAGACGGCTAAAGGCGAGCGATGTTGTGTATAGTTTTAAAAGAATAGTTGATAAAAATACAGCAAGCAGCGGCGCATGGATTTTTAATGATCGTGTAGATAGCAGTAATGGCTTCACGGCAATTGATGACTCCACCTTCCGGTTAAAGCTGGTAAAACCTTTCAACCCGGTTTTAGGGATTTTGACCATGCAGTATTGCTCAATTGTTCCCTATGAAGCGGTAAATAAATATGGTAAAGATTTTCGCCGTCATCCTTGCGGCACAGGGCCTTTCAGATTTGTAGCATGGGAAGAAGGACAGGCGCTTATCTTAGAAAAAAATAAAAATTACTTTGAAAAAGACAGCCGGGGAAACCGCCTTCCATATCTTGATGGCGTTAAGGTATCTTTTTTTGATAATAAAGCAACGGAGTTTCTCGAATTTCAGCAACGCAGGCTTGATTATATTAATGATATCGATCCATCTTTTAAAGATGAAGTACTAACAAAAAAAGGAGAGTTGCGTAATGAATGGAAAGGAAAGATTATTTTAAACAAGCATGCATATCTCAATACCGAATACCTTGGAATTTTAAACGACACGACAAATCCGCTGGTTAAAAATTCTCCTCTTAAAAACAAAAAAGTAAGACAGGCAATAAACTTTAGTATCGATAGAAAAAAGATGATGTTGTATGTCAGGAATTCGATTGGCACCGCCGCAGAAAGTGGCTTTATACCTGCCGGTCTTCCTGCTTTTGATTCTATAGCATTTGGCGGTTACCATTATGATCCGGTAAAGGCATTGCAATTATTAAAGCAAGCAGGTTATCCCAATGGAAACGGGTTGCCTGTGATTAAATTATTAACTACACCGCAATACGCTGATTTCGCAAGTTATATTGCAAATGAACTTCAGCAAACAGGCATTAAGATACAGGTGGAAGCTATTCAAAAGGGTTTGTTGCTTGAGCAAACTTCTAAATCAGAGGCTTTGTTCTTCAGAGGCAGCTGGATAGCAGATTATCCTGATGCTGAAAATTACTTAAGTGTGTTTTACAGTCGCAATCCTGCGCCACCAAATTATACACGCTATAAAAATACCTACTTTGATAAAGCCTATGATAAAGCTTTACAGGAAAAAAATGATTCAGTAAGATATGAGCTTTACCGACGGGCAGATCAGCTTATGATAAATGATGCTCCAATAATTCCGCTATGGTATGATATGGTAATACGTCTTCAACATCCATATGTGAAAGATTTTATTGCAAACAGTTTAAACCTTCTTGATCTGCGAAAGGTGAAATTAGATAAGTGAATATCTTAATAAGTTAAACTTAAAATAATAGCATATAATGTGCGTTAATACATATAATTTACATCCTCTTATTTATAAACAATAACAATGATTTATATCCTTTTATTTTTCTTCGGCCATTGGTTTATTTCTTTATTTTTTCATTCTTTTTTTCTTCACAGATTTGCATCCCATCAAATGTATACTACAAGTAAGAGATGGGAAAAAACGTTTTATTTATTTACATGGATTGCACAAGGTTCTTCTTACTTAATACCAAGAGCTTACGCAGTAATGCACCGTATGCACCATGTTTACAGCGATACAGAAAAAGATCCCCATTCGCCTCATTTCTTTAAAGATATCTGGCACATGATGTTGCATACTGCGCAGATTTTTAGCGGGTTTGTTACAGGAAAAAATCTTCCGGAGAAACAGTTTACAGAAGAATATATACCAATGTGGGACAAGCTTGATAAATTCGCTCACCATTCGCTTACAAGAATCGCCTTTGGGGCCTTATATACCGCTTTTTATATGGCTTTTGCTCCAAATTACTGGTGGTTTTTATTGTTGCCGATCCATTTTATCATGGGCCCTATACAAGGCGCTATAGTAAATTGGTTTGGTCACAAACTTGGTTACAGCAATTATAACAATGGCGATCATTCAAGAAACACAACTCCATGGGGCTTTATAATGATGGGTGAACTTTTTCAAAACAATCATCATAAATACAAGCAAAGCGCAAACTTTGCACAAAGGTGGTTTGAGTTTGATACAACTTACCTTGTAATGAAGGGACTTCATTTTATCGGGATAATAAAATTGAAACCTTTTGCCAAAGAAATTCCTATTGCTATGCATGCTTCTTCAGAGAAACAAGTGCCTGCCGATATGTTATTGAATAGAAATTCTTAACCCGATTTGTGGAATCAACATATTCGTGGCGGAATTTTGTTCGCTAAAAAACACTTTGCCGGTTTCATCTATCCTGGGATCGGTTAAATAAGTGGTATTACTTCCAAAAAGATAAGCGCATTTTATTTCAAGACCGAGATCGTCTCTTTTGTTTAAAGGAACATCAATGCCTGCAGCAGCGCCGTAAGTAAAAGCCCACTTGGCTTTAGATGAGTTTGAATAAGAAGAATTATAATTACTATAATAAGTAAGCCGTTCAATGTTTACGGTTGAAAAGAACACATTCCATCCCGCTATGGCGTCTAAAAATGGCTTTATTTTTCCACGCTTCTCCTGTTGAAACCTTGATAAGAACATCAAAGAAAAGATGTTGTTAGAGGCACTTACCTGGAACTCATCATAAAACCCATTTATATACCCTGAAAAATACTGGCTGGTACTTCCTTTAACCTGCATGCCAAGCTCCAGGCCTATCTTAACAGGTACATCTCTGCCGGGCTTATAAAAAAAGTTACCACGCCCGCCAATACCTGCATCTTTGTCTACTGTTTTATACTCTCCCTGCGGTATACTCAATTGCGCATCTATTGATGCACTAAATTTTTGGGAAAAACATGAGTAAGAAAGTAACATACTAATGCAAAAGATTTTAGCAGCTTTCATTAAGAGAATGTTTAAAGTTTCATTGAATTTGTTTATGTAAGTAATAATTCTTAATGCAATTGAAGCTATGTCAGCTATAATTTACCATGCGAAGATACAATAGCCGTTAGCATACAAATCAAGATTTTCATGAATATTTGATCTTTAGATAGCTCTTCGGCGCTTAGTTTTTCTCAATTTTGGTTGATAAGATTAAAACTGCTCAAGCTTACTAAAAAAGAAATCCCCTTCTATTATTGCATTTTCATTACTGTCGCTTCCGTGTACAGCGTTCTCGCCAACTGAAGATGCATATAACTTACGAATAGTTCCCTCTTCAGCATTTGCTGGGTTTGTAGCGCCAATTAGTTTTCTAAAATCTTCCACAGCATTTTCCTTTTCTAATATCAAAGCGGTAATGGGGCAGCGGCTCATAAATTCAACCAGTTCACCAAAAAACGGGCGTTCTTTATGTACTTCGTAAAACGCTCCTGCTTTCTCCTTTGAGAGATGTGTCATCTTCATAGCAGCAATTCTAAAACCAGCTTTATTTATCATTTTTAATATGCCTCCTGTATAGCCTTTTTCAGTGGCATCAGGTTTTATCATTGAAAATGTTTTATTACTCATATTATTTTTTTGAGGTGCAAAGCTAAGTTTAATATACGTAAGGATGTATCAGTAATACTTATCAGCGCAACTTATAATTAATTTCAAAACGATTAACAGCCTTGCTTATGGCTAATTGACCAATAAAATCTACTTTTGCACCCTTTTATGAAGCCTGTTAGTGAATTGTTTCCTTTATTGCATCAGCCGAAAAATGTAGTTATAACGTTTCATCAAAAGCCAGATGCAGATGCAATGGGTTCTGCGCTTGGTCTTTATAATTTTTTAATGCAGCTCGGAAACAAAGTAACAGTGATATCTCCAACGAATTGGGCCGGCTTTTTAAGCTGGATGCCGGGTTGTAAAAAAGTATTGGATTATGAAATGCAAACAGCTAAAGCTACTGTTGCTCTCGATAGTGCTGAATGGCTTTTTTGTCTAGATTTTAATACGATGGACCGAACAAGGAAAATGGCTGATAAGCTGGCCTCTTTACCTTGTACCAAAATTTTGATCGATCATCACCAGCAGCCACAGGTTGAAATGTTTGATTATGGCATCAGTGATGTAAATAAGAGCTCCACATCAGAAATGGTGTACGATTTTATAAAAGAAAGTGGCTTTTATGATAAACTAAATGAGAATGTTGCAGAATGCCTTTATGCTGGTGTAATGACAGATACTGGCTCCTTTCGTTTTGCATCCACAACGGCCAGCGTGCATAGTATGGTTGCTGATCTTAAAGAACGTGGATTAAAACACAGCCAGATTCATGAAAATTTGTTTGACAACTTCCTGGAAAACCGGTTTCGCTTTTTTGGTCATGTGTTACTAAACCGTATGGAAGTTTTTTATGAATACAATACAGCGTTAATAGCGATACCACAAAGTGATCTTATTAAATACAACGTAAAAACCGGCGATACAGAAGGGCTTGTAAATTTCCCCTTAAGCATACATGGAATTAAGCTGGCTTCTATAATAATAGACAGGGGAGATGAGCGCAAAAGTTCTTTCCGTAGTAAAGGTGGCTTTGATGTTAATACTTTTGCAAGAAAATACTTTAACGGCGGCGGTCATTATAATGCGGCAGGTGGCAAAAACGCTGAACCACTTGAGGAAGTTGTGCGTAGGTTTAAAGTGGCTATTAAAGAAAACAAAGAACAATTAAGCAGTTATCAATTTTAAAAAATATAAACATGAACAGATCTTCTTATTTAATTGCAGGTATATTATTACTTGTTGCAGGTTGCGCTGATAATTCATTTAAAAAAGCGCCTGATGGCTCAGAATACAGAATCATTAGTAATGATAAAGGCAAGATTGCCATGGCTGGTAATTTTATACAATTGAATCAGTTAGCTAAATATAAAGACAGTGTGCTTTTCAGCAGTATTGAAAGCAGTATGCCAAGATTTATTCCTTACGACACAACACAATTGCCTGTGTTCTTTAAAAAAGTAAAAGAAGGCGATAGTTTGATATTAAGAGTATCTACAGATACACTTATGAAAGCAGGTCAGTCAGCGCCATTTATGAAAAAGAACGAATATGTTTACCAGTATTTCAAAGTAGTTAGAGTTTTTAATTCAAGGGATGAAGTTGAAAAGGTTGCTAAAACTTATGAAACAGCAGCCAAAGCAAAGGCATACACAAAAAGCCTTAATATGATTAAAAAAGATCTAAATGAAAACAGCGCACAAACGAAAACGGACGATCAGGTCATTTCAGATTATCTCAGGAAAAATAATATTACTGCTACCAAAACCGATTGGGGTACGTACGTTTCAATTGTAACGCCTGGCACCGGGGGAAATCTTAATCAGAATAGTATTGCAGAAATAAA
>CAXSEB010000042.1:10274-11640 GCA_964235805.1 uncultured Chitinophagaceae bacterium
TTACAAGACAGTGTGTTTGATTCAAATACAGATAAAAAGTTTGGGCACACGACGCCTCTCGATATTGACATGAGTGAATTTAGTGTAATTCCTGGTTGGATCGACGGTCTTAAACTTATGAAGAAAGGAAGCAAAGGGAAACTTTTTATTCCTTCAACCCTGGCTTATGGCAAACGTGGTTCAGGAAGTAAAATAAAACCTAATGAAAATCTGATGTTCGACATAGAAGTAGCTGATGTTCTTACCAACGAGCTATACGAAGTAAAACAAAATGAGAGAAGAAATGAAATGATGAGGCAACAGCAAATGCAGCAACAGATGCAGCAGCAAAAGCAACAACAAATGCAGCAACAAAATCCGAATATGCGGCCTTCACCGCAGAGCAGTCAGCAGCCAAAATAATTTACGTTACAAAGCCTGCAGATATGCAGGCTTTTTTTATGCTTCACTATATCGTTGAAAAAGTGTAACAGCTTCTTTTGCTTCCTTAACATCATGAACTCTTAGAATATTTGCACCGTTTTGTAAAGCCAGCGTATGTAATACTGTTGAGCCGTTCAATGCCTGCTCCACAGGTATCTTTAATGTTTTATATACAGTCGATTTGCGTGAAATGCCTGACAGTATAGGACAATCCAGCATTTTAAAAATGCTGAGATTTTTTAACAACTGAAAGTTTTGCGTAATGGTTTTGCCAAACCCAAACCCAGGGTCAATTATAATATCGTTGATACCGGCAGCTTTGCAGGCAGCTATTTTTCTGATGAAGAAATCAAGTACTTCCGTGGTTACATTTTCGTAAGCCGGATTAAGCTGCATTGTTTCCGGAGTTCCTTTCATGTGCATGCATACATAAGGCACATTTAACGAAGCAACTGCTGAAAGCATGGCTGCATCCATAGCGCCGGCGCTTATATCGTTGATCATTCTTGCGCCTGAAGCCACACAAGCCATAGCGACTGAAGAGTAATATGTATCAACAGAGATTATAGTTTCAGCAAATTCTTTTGAGATCATTTCAATGGCTGGCTGAACCCTTTTTACTTCTTCCTCTGCGCTGATCCGTTGGCTTCCAGGTCTTGTACTTTGTCCGCCAATATCTATAATGTCTGCGCCTTCTACTATCATCTTTTCTACAGCCTTTAAAATACTATCATCATTTTGTGACCGGCTTTCTGAAAAAAAACTGTCAGGAGTAACGTTTAAAATGCCCATTACCAGCGGCTTTTCTATAACCAACATTATGCCCCTGCAGTTTAATGTAAACATTGAGCGTTTTAATTTATTTTTGAAAATAGTTTTCTTAAACTTGTTATGCAAGATAATACCAATCAGCAGTACGATAGCGCAGTTAAGAGTTGTGAAG
>CAXSEB010000043.1:0-9488 GCA_964235805.1 uncultured Chitinophagaceae bacterium
ATTTTGATCCGTCGTTATCCATAGATACTGTTAGTGCTATAATTGTAAATGAAGCATTTTTAAGAGACTTTGGGTTAACAGTGAATAACGCAATAGGGCAACAACTATCCGAAAAAAATTTCAGGGGAAAAGATAAGCCAAGAGTTATCATTGGTGTAACACAAAATTTTAACTATGGCAAACTTAACGAGGTTGTTCGTCCTCAAATTTTTGTTCAGCCATCAACGATAGATGCACGTAAGTTTTTTGTGCGCATAGAAAAAGGCCACCTGCAAAAAGCCTTGGCTACAATAAGTTCTTCATGGAAAAGCCTTGCTCCGGATTTTCCATTTCAATATAATTTTCTTGATCAAAATTTTGATCGCTTCTATAAAATGGAAGATAAGTGGAGTAAGATTATTGGCTGGGCAGGATCGGTTTCAATCTTTCTTGCATGCCTTGGTTTATTTGGACTAGCTTCCTTAACTGCAATAAACCGCACCAAAGAGATTGGAATTCGTAAAGTGCTTGGCGCATCTGTATCGTCAATTGCAAGATTACTATCAAAGAACTTTTTAAAGTTAGTTTTTCTCGCCGTTGTAATCGCACTACCTCCTGCATGGTATCTTATGAATAAATGGTTGCAGTCTTATGCATACAGGATTGATATTAGCTGGCAGGTGTTTGCCATAATAAGTTTGTCGTCTTTATTAATCGCCTTCATTACAGTAAGTATTCATGCGGTTAAAGTAGGTATTGCCAACCCGGTTAAAAGTTTACGTACCGAATAAACATAAAACTATGCTCAAAAATTATGTAAAGGTCGCATGGCGCAATATTGTAAGAAGCAAGGGCTATAGTGCGCTGAATATTTTAGGTCTTGCGACAGGAATGGCTGTAGCATTGCTTATAGGTTTATGGGTACATAATGAATTCTCGTACGATAAATTTCTTCCTGGTTACCAGCGACTGTACCAGGTAAGGCGCAATTTCAACAGTAATGGGGAGATACTTACATTTCCTACAACATCATTAAAATTAGCAGATGCATTACGGAACCAGGTGCCTGAAATTGAATACGTGGCCGAGAGCGACTGGATGGGATCGCATGGTTTAATGGTGGGCAACAGGAAATTTTACCTAAAAGGAGCCCAGGCGGGAAGTGACTTTTTAAAGATGTTTCAATATCCTTTATTAAAGGGCAATGCAAACAGCGTAATGAAAGATCCATATTCAATTGTGTTAACGCAAGCAACAGCAAAAGCGTTGTTCGGTGATCAGGATCCAATTGGTAAAACGGTTAGGTTTGATAATAAAAATGATTTGAAAGTAACAGGTTTGTTAAAGGACATACCTTTTAATTCATCTCTTCAATTTGACTTTCTTGTTCCCTTTAATTACCTGGAACAAACCAACGATGGAGTAAAAGAGAATCGCACCGGCAGCTTTGGTAACAACTCTTACCAGCAGTTTGTAAAATTGAAACAGGGAGTTAACTATGCACAGGTTGCTGCTAAAATAAAAAACATTGAGAAAACAGAAAAGAACAACACTAATGCAATGCTTTCTGATGTTATTCTGCAGCCAATTAAAGACTGGCATTTGTTTGCTGAATATAAAAATGGTAAAGCCTCTGATGGCTTTATAGAGTATGTAAATATGTTTAGTATTATTGGGGCATTGGTCTTATTAATTGCCTGTATTAATTTTATCAACCTTACCACTGCCCGTTCCGAAAAAAGAGCCCGGGAAGTTGGCGTAAGAAAAGCAATCGGCTCGTTAAGGAAAGACCTTATTATACAGTTTTTAGTTGAAGCCTTTTTAATTTGCTTCCTGGCATTTGCCTGTTCGGTGTTAATTGT
The DNA here is from genome assembly GCA_964235805.1 of uncultured Chitinophagaceae bacterium. GTDB lineage: Bacteria > Bacteroidota > Bacteroidia > Chitinophagales > Chitinophagaceae > Ginsengibacter. Next base: position 1,842 of record CAXSEB010000043.1, read on the forward strand.
ACAATTGGCGTTGCCTGCTTTTAATTCTTTAACAGGTAATAAATTAAGCATACCGTTTTCAAATATCAATTTCTGGCTGATTGTTTTACTCTGCGTTAGCGTAACAAGTGTTATAGCAGGTAGCCGCCCGGCTTTCTATCTTTCATCATTCAATCCTGTAAAAGTTTTGAAAGGTGGTTTGCAGGCAGGCAAAGCAGCAACACTACCTCGCAAAGTGCTTGTGGTGCTGCAGTTTAGCTGTTCTATTGCATTAATAATAAGTACGATTATTATTTACCAGCAGATAGAGTATGCTAAGAACAGGCCAACAGGTTACAACCTAAACAGGCTTTTAATAACTGATATGAATGGTGACCTGAACCGGAATTATGCAGCGCTAAAAAATGAGTTAATACAAAAAGGCATTTGCGAGAGTGTAACCAATGCATCAAGCCCTGCAACCGGTGTTTACTGGCATGGAGATGTAGATAACTGGCCGGGTAAAAATGCAGGTGAAACTATTGAAATGGGAATTATAATGGTTGCAGAAGATTATTTTAAAACGCTGGGAATAACTATGCGTAAGGGAAGAGATTTTACAGATGGCAATGATACTACAAGTGTCATCTTCAATGAATCTGCTATTAAACAAATGCGAATTAAAGATCCCATTAATCAGGTTATCACAAATGATAATAAAAAATTTCATATTGCAGGGGTTGCGAAAGACGCTTTAATGGTTTCGCCTTTTGCACCTGCTGATCCAACTGTATTTGTATGTGAAACAGGTTCATATGGCAATCTTATGTATCGCTTATCTCCCGGAATTAAAACACAAGATGCCATTACACAGTTAACAGCGATTTTTAATAAATACAATCCAGCATTTCCCTACAACTATCGGTTTGCAGATGAAGAATATGCCAAAAAATTCAGCCTTGAAGTGCTTGTAGAAAAACTGGCAGCGTTGTTCGCTGGTCTTGCAATTTTTATCTCTTGTCTTGGCTTGTTTGGTTTAGCAGCCTACATAGCCGAACAACGCACTAAAGAAATTGGCATTCGCAAAGTGTTGGGTGCAAGTGTATCGCAGGTGTGGTTGTTGCTTTCAAAAGATTTTATTGTACTTGTATTAATAAGCTGCGTAATTGCTTCACCTGTTGCTTTACATTTTTTGCAGAACTGGTTGCAGAAATATAGTTATCGTATACAAATAGGAGCAGGTGTATTTATACTTGCGGCTGCAATTGCGATTGTTATAACACTTATTACCATAAGCTTCCAGGCAATAAGAGCTGCAATTGCAAACCCGGTGAAAAGCTTGAGAACGGAATAAGATATCATCAAACTGTCCGGATAGAATTAGCCAGATCAGCAACACTACAGGCCATGTTCACTCACCAGGTAAATCAGTGCAGCCATGGCTCCTGCACCAAGATGAAGTTCACGGCGGCTCACATTTTCAAAAACATCTGTCGCTGCATGATGAATATCAAAATACCGCTGGCTATCTACATTTAAGCCAGCTAAAGGAGTTCCTGTTTTTTGTAAAGGCTCAACGTCAGACCCACTGTGGCCTGCTCCAATTTCAAACAACCCGTAAGGATGAAAAAGATCCTGCCATTGCAAAATTTTATTCAGCTTATCATTATTCATTTCTAAAGAAAAACCACGTGGAGTAAAGCCACCAGCATCGCTTTCTATTGCAAAGATGTCTTGCTCATTTTTTGCTTTTGCTTCTTCAAGATATTTAGCGGAACCTTTTCCACCGTTTTCCTCATTAGCAAATAACACTGCTCTTACAGTTCTTTTAAGTTGTATACCGGATGATTTAATAGCTCTTAATACTTCCATACTTTGTACTGCACCCGCGCCATCATCCTGTGCGCCTTCGGCCAGATCCCAGCTATCGAGATGTCCGCCGACTGTAATAATTTCTTTTGGATATTGCGTGCCTCTTATTTCACCTATTACATTATAACCAATTGTATCCGGTAACATTTTGCAAGAGGTTTTAAAGTAAGCCATTACGCTACCATTTTTCAACTGTTTACTAAAATAATCAGCATCGTTAGTACTTATAGCAACAGCAGGTATTTTAGGGAATGAATCGTTATACACAGTTACCCCGGTATGTGGAAAATTATCAGGATTACTGGCAAGCGATCTTACTATGGCTCCAACTGCACCGTACTTTGAAGCCAGGGCCGGGCCACGGGTTCTCGAAACGCCGCTTTCGCCATAAGCATTAAAAGTTCTTATGTAAGCTGGGTTCATCGGAAAGTTAAAAAAGACAATTTTTCCTGCAATATTTTTCTTTCCTGCACTATCTAACTGTTTTAAATTATTTATTTCTATCACTTTCGCTGTTAAACCATTGGCAGCAGTACCAATTGAATTACCTAATGCACATAATTTTAACTGGTATCTTTTTCCTGAGGGCAGAACGATTTGCCCATGTTCCTTTTCTCCTCTAACCCAATGCGGAACCATGCATTGTTGCAAATAGACCGTATCTGCACCAGCGGCTTTCATCATTTTTGCAGTAAGTGTTACCGCTTTTGAATATTGTGGAGAGCCTGAAAGCCGTGCGCCTACCTGCTTACAAAGCATGCGTAAATTTTCATAGGCCATGCCATTAGTCATCGTTTCCTCTATAAGTTTTTTGATAGTTATTGAATCGTTGCTTTGTGAGAACGACATGCATGCGTTCAAACAAAGTATAACTACCAGTATAATTATTTTCATGAAAGTTTTGTGTAAGTTCAGGTGATGATCATCTTACTTCAACCACCTTGTCAACAATATATTTTGATTCGCCACGCCATGGCAGCGTACTGATTTTTTCCTGGTAATGTAGGCTGATGTCTTTTCCTTCAAGTTTTGCTAAAGTATCAGCAACGCTTTTATCTGCAACTGAAAAGAGCCACATATTATTTATCATTACTCCGCCATTAGTAGCATTAATGCCACCAAGATTCATTTCTCCTTCATAAGTTTTAAATATATATCCTTTATGGGAAAACTTAATTAGCCTGCCGGCCCTGTTACCATCGCTGTATGTGTAGCTAACATTTATAAATATATAAACCGCAAGAAAGATCACCACAATTGCTATTAGCCAGAATAAAAATCTACGCATAAAATTTTTGGCAAACATAAACAATAATGATAACATGATGTTTATGGTAAGTACTATTTCAATACCTTAAGAAGTAGTATTTTGCACCTGCATTATTACAGCTGTTATATTTAAATTAATGGGTATTAACGCACACTAAGCGATAGAGTAAAAAACACTGCAGCGCTATTAAATATATAATTATGAACATCGGAATTGTGTGTTATCCCACATTTGGCGGCAGCGGCGTTTTAGCAACAGAATTAGGGAAAGCATTGGCTGATAAGGGGCATAACATTCATTTTGTTACTTACCAGCAACCCGTCAGGCTTAGCGGATTTCATGCAAATATCTTTTATCATGAAGTTCGTGTTCCTACTTACCCGTTATTCGATTATCCTCCTTATGAAACTGCTTTAGCAAGTACGATGGTTGATGTGATACTTAATAATAATGTGCAATTGCTGCATGTGCACTATGCCATACCACATGCTTCGGCTGCATTTATGGCTAAGCAGATACTTGCCAAACAGGGCATTAACATACCTGTTATAACCACCTTACATGGCACTGATATAACCCTGGTTGGAAAAGACAAAACCTATTCCCCGGTAGTTACTTTTTCCATGAACGAGAGCGATGCTATTACTGCTGTATCAAAAAATTTGCGGGACGAAACTTTCCGGAATTTTAAAATGGAGAAAGATATACATGTGATCTACAATTTTGTTGATGTTAAACGCTTCAACCGTAAACCTATAGATGCTTTTAAAAAAGTGATTGCTCCAAATGATGAAAAGATTATACTTCATGCCTCCAACTTTAGAAGAGTAAAACGTGTTGATGATGTTGTAAAAATCTTTATTAAAATAAACGAGGAGGTGCCTTCAAAATTATTATTAGTGGGTGATGGCCCTGAAAGAACATCTATAGAAGGACTTTGCAGGCAAAGCACCGCACATAATGATATCAGGTTTTTGGGTAAACAGGAACAAATGGAAGATATTCTTGCTGTTTCAGATCTGTTTTTATTGCCAAGTGTATATGAAAGTTTTGGCCTCGCTGCGCTGGAAGCAATGGCTAGTGCGGTATCGGTTATTTCCACAAACGCAGGTGGTTTACCGGAAATAAATATTAATAATTATTCAGGCTTTTTAAGCAACGTTGGCGATGTTGAAGACATGTGTAAAAACAGCTTGTTATTATTAACGGATAACGAAAAACATTTGCAGTTTAAAAAGAATGCCGTACAACAGGCCATGAAATTTGACATAAATACCATCGTGCCTGTTTATGAAGAATTGTATCAAAAGTTTGTTTTATAATTACAACTTATTATCTAAATAAGTAGGTGAGCGATTATCTATGCAACCACAATTCGGGGTTAACATTGTTATTTTCCTTCATAAGAATCAGCAGAACCTCTCCCTGGCCATCATCATTAGCGCCCGCTTTCCCTATCACTTCACTGGTTCTAACCTTTTGCCCGCGTTGCACACTTACTGATGAAAGATTGCTATAGACCGTAAAATATTTTCCGTGCTTGATAAATACAGCCTGCTTATCATCGATATAAGTAACCAAAGTAACTTCTCCTTCAAATACGGCTTTAACAGCACTGCCGATCTGGGTACCAATGGTAACTCCGGGGTTCTCCCCGGTTATTTTAGTATCGGGTATATTATAGGTGCCGTAATGAATAAGAACCACTCCATTAACGGGCCATGGGAGAGAGCCACGATTCCTTTCGAAGCTTGCATCTAAAACTCTGTCAGCTTCAGAAGAAACCAATACACTGGCGGTGGATTTTGCTGGTCGTGTTACTGCAGGTTTTGTAGCGGAAGTACTTTTAACATCAGCATTGGTTTTCGGCGCATTTAGTGCCGCAAGTCTCTCTCTTTCTTTCGCTTCTGCCAGCGCCTTTTTCCTCGCAATCTCTATTTCCCTTTTTATCATTATTGTTATAAGGCTTTTCAATTTTGCATCCTGCCTTCTTTTATTAGATATTTGGGCGGATAATTCCTTTTGCCTTCCTTTTAATTTTGAAACGATGTTTACCTTTTCCTGTTGCTGTTTTTCGAGCTCCGTCATTTCTTTGCTTTTCTCCTGTAGAACCTGGTTTTTTTTCTGCTTGTTACCGGATAGCTCACCTATGCGTTGTTGTAAAAGATTTTGTGTTCGCAGAATATTATCTCCCTGCATTTCCCTGTAAGTACGGTACGATTTAAGGTAAGTAACTCTTTTTATTGCGTCGTTAAAGTTCGATGAAGAAAAGATAAAACTTAAAAAATCATAATTGTTTCGTGTCTTATAAGCATACACCATACTTTTGGCATATTCCTGTTTTAAAGTATCTAAAACTTTATTCAGCCGTGTAACGTCTTTTTGTGATTTAAATATGTCGTTGTCTATATACTTAAGTTGTCCCGATATATTTTCAATAACGTTATCCTGCAAATTAATTCGCTTATTAATTGTATTTAATTGCCCTACATTTACTTTAGTTGTGCTTCGTGTTTCCTTCAATACCTTTTCGGTTTCTTCAATCTCATCCTGCAGCCTTTGTCTTTGTTTTAATAATTCATCTTTATTAGTAGCAGATTGTGCAATGGCCGAAAAACAAAACAACGCATTTACAAATATTATCAAAATGAATTTATTCATCTTTTGAATTTGATTGCTCTAAAAATATTTTGAATTAAATAAAAAGTCAGCCAAAAGATAGTTAATTGTTATAACGGTTATTTTCTCTTATAATTTTTGGGGATGCCAAAAGGGAATGATACTTCGGTGTTAAAATCATATTGCTTAAAATTTAGTATGATATCTACTTTGGTTTTTTCGGCAACTGTTATTTCACGAAATGTTGAGAAGTAAGAACCTGCTTTGTTTTCATAATTAAGGTAAGTAAGATCAGCGGTGCGATTGAGTGCTACATTAAGATCATCTAATTTACTACGTTCTACCAGGTAATCACTGGCAGATAATGTAAGCAGATTTTTAAAGTGCTCATCAACTGTAGAGATCAAAACATGGTTTTCAGTTTTTCTAAAACTAACAATCGTTTTTCCTAAAAAAACCGGGTTACCGACAATAAGGTCCTGAAGTGTTTTAAAGTCCATAGGGATTTTAGCAACCTGTTCAAGATAATCAAGTGAGTGAGATTCAACTTGTTTTTCCAGCTTATTCAATATCCAAACACTATCCTTGCTTATTAAAATTCTGAACGCTTCAAAATTTAAAAAAGTAGCATTTATTGATATCCATATCAGGCTGTCTTTTTGTATGTGAACGAAAGCATTAACATCTGGTTGCTTTCCACGGTTATCACTATAATCAACTTTAATTTTAGCAGAAAAAGTTTTAAAATCAATGTGATGCTTTTTCAAATTTGCCATTACCATATCGGCTTTGTTAAGCGTGTCAGTAACGGATGGTTGGTTTACCGCAATTACAGTGGTATCTTTTTTATTAACGGCGCTATGCAATTTTTTTGTAGACCTGCAACTGGTTAATACATTAAAAACAAGTAAGCAGGTTAAGACACTTAAAATAATTCTCATCAAAAATTTTTAGACTGATTTTTATTTATTTCCAGTATGGCCAAATCCGCCTTCGCCTCTATGGCTAACGCTCAATTGCACAACACTATTCCATTTTGCTTTTTCAACTTTTGCGATTATTAGCTGTGCAATCCGGTCGCCATGTTCTATCGTTTGCAAAGTATCAGAAAGATTGATTAAAATTATTTTTATTTCTCCGCGGTAATCGCTATCGACAGTACCCGGAGAATTTAAACAGGTAATTCCCTTGTTAATAGCCATGCCGCTTCGTGGCCTTACCTGTGCTTCATAACCTTCAGGTAACTCAATAAATAAACCGGTTGGTACCATTTGCCGTTGCAACGGTTTTAAATTTACGGGCTGCTCCAAATTTGCTTTCAAATCCATACCTGCAGAACCTAAAGTAGCATACTTTGGAAGATCATTTTTAGACTGGTTAACTATTTTTACTGGAACCTCTTGCATGGCGTCAAAGTTAAGATGGTATAGATATTTAAGAAATAAATAAACCTTAAACAGTCATCTTAAAAATTTATGAAGATGTGAGAAGTACGGTTGCATATGCCGTTAAGCCTTCTTCGCGGCCAACAAATCCCATTTTTTCTGTTGTAGTAGCTTTTATAGAAACATCATTTACGTGCAGCGATAAAATGCCTGCAATAGTTTGCTGCATTAACGGTATGTGAGTTTTTATTTTTGGTTCCTGAAGGCAAAGAGTTGAATCAATATTCACAATAGAATAGCCTGCTTTGCGAACCAGCTCAAAAGTTTTTTTAAGTAATATCTTACTATCTATATTTTTAAACTCAGCAGATGTATCCGGAAAGTGAACACCTATATCTCCAAGGCATGCTGCGCCCAGTAAAGCATCGCAAATGGCATGAAGAAGTACATCGGCGTCGATCCCGGCCTGAAATATAAGGGCCTGATCGACGGTCAGGCGGACATCGCCGTCGCCTTCAGCACGGACGGTGATATTGCCGTGAA
>CAXSEB010000043.1:9498-11634 GCA_964235805.1 uncultured Chitinophagaceae bacterium
GTCGCTATGTAATGGCATGAAGCAATACATCAGCGTCGCTATGACCCAAAGCACCTTTATGATGGGGAACATTAACGCCACCGATCCATAATTCCCTGCCAGTTATTAACTGGTGAAAATCAACCCCGGAGCCTACTCTAATAGTCATGATTAAAATTATTCTTTATAAATACCTGGTAAATGTGTTACCTGTAAACATAAAAAAACGCTCCTGCAAGGAACGTTTTTTTTATAAAAGAGTTTTGAGCTATTCTGTTGTGGTAGTTATATTGGCATCTTTATCCAAATTAAAAATCAGACTGAATCGCAAAGTGTTTGATAAAGGGTTACGGTTTACTCCGTTACCCGAAGGAATAAGGTAAGAAAAATTCAGACCAAACATATTGTAGTTTAAACCGACACCCAAAGTAAAATATTTACGATCTCCCTTTGTTGGTGCTTCGTAAAAATAACCTGCCCGCAAAGCAAATTGATTGTTGTATACATACTCAGCACCTGCAGATATCTGGAATTCATTTAGCTCTTCACTCAGACCACCCGGCGCATCTCCAAATGATTTAAACCAACTGCTTACTACACCCTGGTTGCGGTAATTAGCCAGCTTTATTGAATCTTCTGCAGTGCCTGTACCGCCATTATCTAAATCAAATTGCGGTGGCGTTGGCACCAGTAATTTATTTACATCAAGGCCAAACGTAGCTTTGCTGGTTTCATCAAAAACTTTTGTGTAAGCTACTCCCAAACCAAGATTTGCCGGTATATAATCTTTTTGTGTAGCGTCATTTGAGTAAGAAATTTTTGAACCAAGGTTAGTTAAAGTAGCGCCCCAGCTTAGTCCGCTACCATCTTCCTTATTAACTGTTCCATCATGAAAAATACTTAGATCAGCACATACAGCTGAACCTGGCTTATAAGACTGGCCTCCATATGTACCGCTTGCTAATGAAGAATTTATATACCTTAAGGCTATGCCGATACCTAATTTGTCTGATAGTTTTCTTGAGTAACCTGCATCTATAGAAAACTCACGTGGCCTGAAGGTATTAAGATCATTACCCAAAGCATCGGTAAATTGAATGTTACCTAAACTGAAATAGCGCAACGAAGCAGATACCGCCTGTAATTCATCTAACTGTTTATAACCTGCCAGCGAGGCAAGGTAAACATCATTAAGATCAAGCCCTTTAAGCCATGGTGTGTATGTAACTGCAATTGCAGACTTACTAACCGCAAACGGAATTTTTCCCTGGTTCCAAAACGAGGAGTTCGCATCAGGCGCTGTAGCTATTCCCACATCTCCCATGCCACCGGAACGGGCATCTGGTGAGATTCTTAAAAAGGGTACGGCCGAGGTTACTACATTTATCCTGTTAGTTTGGGCAACAACTGTAAGAGAACTCCCTATCATAAATGCTAAGGCAGCAAGCTTCAAAGATGCATTTTTCATTCGTATTTTATCTTGGTTAAGGAGAGTTATACTCTATAAGTATTTAGCATTGAAGACTGTAAAAATAATTTTTTTATTGAAACTGGCAAGTATAAAACATTATGATTATAAGTCCATGGTATTTGTCAGAGTTTTGCCAATAACATTTTCAGTATGTTTTTTATGCTTTATGAACGATTTGCAGTAATAATTTATTGCTTGCTAAACATTACAGTGTTTAGTGAATGTTGGCAATCTACGTAGATGTAAAGTGTACTGATTTATAATTGTGAATACTTTGCAAAAGAAATATTAAGGTTGCCAAAAATGATATTACAAAGATATTGGTATCAGATAAAGTAAATATATTCGCATACATAAAGGATAATCCAAACAATATATCAGATACCCTTTCCGTTAGTTAAATTTAAACGAATCTCCATGTTAAGATTAATGTCTGTAAAAAATATTTTGATCGTTTTGCTTTCTTCTTCTTTCTTACTCTCCTGTAAAAACGGGGGAATTTTTGGCAAGAAGAAAGACCAGTCATCAGCAACCGGCTGGAACTATGATGATAAAAATTTCGGCAATTTCCACGTTATAAAAAATAAAGAGCAAAAAGCAGGGCCTGGGCTGGTATTTGTGCAGGGTGGTACGTTTACAATGGGAGCAAGGGAAGAAGATGTAATGCGTGACTGGAACAACATTCC
>CAXSEB010000044.1:0-11601 GCA_964235805.1 uncultured Chitinophagaceae bacterium
GTATACAAATCCATTGGCTGGTTTTGATCAACCTTTGCACCGGGCGCACTTGCATAGAAATAAATTCCATCTCTTTTACTTCCTATTATTTGTTCAGGTGTCCAGATAACATCTATAGGATCGCTCTGGTTAACTTTATACCTTAATTGATTTATATACCAATCAGTTCCCAATAAACTTGAGTTGATTACCCGGATGTCTCTTCTTATGCCTTCCACTTCCTGCGCATACCAAAGCGGGTATGTATCGTTATCTCCGTAAGAAATTACAATCGCATTTGGCGCACAGCTTTCCAGGTAATCTATTGCAAGATCCCGTGCAAGCACCTTTTTGCTGCGGTCGTGATCATTCCATTCCTGGCCTGCCATTAATATTGGCACAGCCAGCAGACACAAGCCTGCAGAGGCGTAGTTGGCAATGTTTATAGTGGTAAAGCGATTGAACAGATCTCTTACATAAAGTACCCCAAGCCCTATCCAAATAGCAAATGCATAAAAAGAACCGACATAAGCATAGTCCCTTTCCCTTGGCTGGTTTCCGGCCTGGTTTAAATAAATTACAACTGCAAAACCTGTAAAAAAGAAAAGTAGACCTGTTATAAGTGCATCTCTTTTATTTTTTTTGTATTGATAAATTAAACCAAGGATCCCTAATATCAGTGGAAGACAATACAAATTATTGTTTGCTTTATTGTTCTTTAAACTGTCAGGCATTTTAGATTGATCACCAAGGCGAATATTATCTAATAGACCTATACCTGTTTTCCAGTTTCCATCTCTTACGTTGCCGATATCTATGCCCTGTATATCATCTTGTTTGCCGGCGAAATTCCACATGAAATAGCGCAGGTACATCCAGTTAGTTTGGTAGTTGATAAAGTAACTGATATTATTGCCCATTGTTGGCTTTTCAAGATACTCGCCTGTTTTTTGATCTTTGCTTATACCAGCATAAGATGCATAATAATCTGCATGGTTCTGGTCATTGCTTGCATCCCACATTCTTGGAAAAAAGTGCAGATCTTCGGATGCGTAGATCGGCTCATACCTCTTTCCGCTTTTTTCGTATTTATTTTTTCCTTTTACATAAGTATCAATTGTTTTTTGGTCAGTAGCCTGTGCTGTAAAATCCTGCCCATACAAGATCGGCCAGTCACCATATTGCTCACGGCTTAAGTAACCTACAAGACTTACCGGGTTATCTACATTGAACATATCTACCGCAGGGTCTGCATTTGAGCGGATAAGTGTAGTAAAATAGGTTGAGTAACCCATTAACATAAAGGCAAAGCTCCATAAACCCAATTTAAGGTAGTTCCAGTTTTTTCTGTTAGCTATACGGATGCCCATGTAAATAAGAAAAGCAAGAAGAATAAAAAAGAAAGCAAAGCCAACAAAGAATGGCAGCCCAAATTCGTTTACAAACAAGATATCAAAATCGCCCGCCCATTTAATGCTCCATTGAATTACTGCTTTTTGAACGATACCCGTAACCAAACAGCCAACTATAAAAGCTATAAAAGTGCCTCTGCGAGTTACATTGTAACGTTTAAAATAATAAATCATCACAATTGCCGGTATGGTAAGCAGGTTTAACAAATGCACACCAACTGATAATCCCATAAGATAGAATATCAGAATCAGCCAACGGTCTGCACGGGTAAAATGGCCTTTGATACCTTCAAGTTGCTCCTGTGTTACTTCATGCTCCCACTTTAATATTGCCCAAAAAACTATAGCTGTAAAAAAAGATGATAAAGCGTAAACCTCACCTTCTACGGCACTATACCAGAATGAGTCAGAGAACGTGTAAGCAAGCGCTCCAACAATACCGGCAGCCATAATGCTGATTATTTGCTGAGTGCTTAGCGCTTCATTGTTCTTTTGCACCACTTTTCTTGCAAAGTGTGTTATCGTCCAAAACAGAAATAATATAGTAAAGCCGCTTGCCAAAGCACTCATTGTATTTACGCCGGTGGCGGCATGTTTGCCATCAAAGGGAATAGTAAATAACCGGCCAAGTAAAACAAACAATGGGGCGCCTGGCGGGTGAGGTATCTGCAATTTAAAAGCACTGGAAACAAATTCTCCGCAATCCCAAAAACTGCCGGTGGCCTCCATTGTCATCAGGTAAACTATACAGGCAATAAGACAAACAGCCCATCCGGTTAAATTATTAATTTTTTTAAAACTCATATTTCGGTTTTTTGGAAAGTGCAGCAAATATAAAACTATGAGATTAAGAAAGCGAACCGCTTAAATATTTTGTATAAAAAGGATTGTTAATTAGTTTATAGCATTTTCACTAAGTGTAACTGGCTATCTTAGCTTAAATGAAGAGAGCATTCATTCAATTGCATATCGCGGTTTTTTTAGCTGGATTTACTGCCATACTTGGTAAACTTATAACCTTAAATGAAGGATTACTTGTTTGGTATAGAATGCTTATAACCGCATTAACATTAGGAGTGATACTATATTTAAAGAAGGAGCTAAAAATCCTCTCTTTCAAAACGAGCATAAAAATATTTTTAGTCGGCGCAATTGTGGCCCTCCATTGGGTTTGCTTTTATGGAAGTATAAAATATTCAAATATCTCTGTGTCGCTTACCTGCCTTTCGGCAATAGGTTTTTTTACTGCTGTTTTAGAGCCTTTAATAAAAAAACGAAAGATTGATATTTATGAAGTTTTATTAGGACTGCTCGCCATAGCCGGCATTTACCTGATCTTCAATTTTTATCCTGAATATAAACTGGGAATTTTATTTGGAATTGTATCAGCGCTACTTGCAAGCTTGTTCCCTATTTTAAATAAAGATTTTTTAAAAACGTACTCTTCGGGAACAGTTACAGTTTATGAAATGACTGGCGGTGTATTAGCTTTAACTGTTATAATTCCGTTTTATTTAAAAGTATTTCCTGCAAAATATTATTTGCCTTCTGCAACGGACTGGCTTTGGTTATTAGTACTTGCATGGTTTTGTACGGTGTATACTTTTATTCTTGGTTTAAATGCGTTAAAAAAGATATCTGCATTTACTGCTAATCTTACTTATAATCTTGAACCTGTTTATGGAATTATATTGGCATTTATCATTTTTCATGAAAACAAATACCTGAGCGCAGGTTTCTATTATGGGTTGTCTTTAATTTTATTAGCAGTTATTCTGCAAACCTGTCGATTTATTTTCAGGCACAAACAAACAGCTAAGGTTATTAAGCGGCAATTTTAGGTTTTATAACGGCAGATAATTGCTGGGCATTCATTGCACCGGATTGACGCCAAAGAATTTTGCCTTTTTTAAATAGTATTAGGGTTGGCACTCCCTGGATGCTGAATTGTGTCGCGGTTTCACGGTTTTTGTCAATATCAACTTTTAAAACTCTTACCTCATCTTTATAATTCTCTGCAAATCGTTTTAATTCAGGCGCCATCATTTTGCATGGCCCACACCACTCAGCAAAAAAATCTACTAAAACCGGTTTATCAGCATTTATAATCTGGCTAAAAGTTTCCATAATGGTAATGTATGTTTATATAGATGTGTACTAATATTAAACTATCAATTTTCAATCATAAAATTATTAATTATTTCCCTACCTTTGCCGTCCGAAAAAAGTTTATTATGGCAAGAGTATGTCAGGTTACAGGAAAGAGGCCGATAACAGGAAATACTGTATCTCACTCAAATATCAAAACAAAAAGAAGGTTTTTACCAAATCTTCAAAGTAAGCGCTATTTTTTAGCTGAAGAAAATAAATGGGTAACTTTAAAGTTATCAACCGAGGCGATAAGAACAATAAACAAAAACGGGCTGTTAAGCGTAGTTAAAGAAATGCGGGAAAGAGGCTTTAAAGTATAACATTATTAATATCATTATCAATTTATATGGCAAAGAAAGGAAACAGGGTGCAGGTAATTTTAGAATGTACAGAACATAAAGCTTCCGGCCAGCCTGGTACAAGCAGGTACATCACCAATAAAAATAAAAAGAACACACCCGAGCGTTTAGAGTTAAAAAAGTTTAACCCGGTACTTAAAAAAGTTACCGTTCATAAAGAAATTAAGTAATTGCCAGGTTTAATATTGTAAGTAAATTCAATTATTAAATCGTCAATTATCAAATCGTCAAATTAAATTACAATGGCAAAAGCAGCTAAAACAGCGATAAAAAGTAAAGATCAAAAGACAGCGGCAGAAGCGAAAAATTACACTAAAGTTGTACGCACAATCCGCAGCCCAAAATCCGGTTCATACACTTTTAAAGAAGCTATTGTTCATAAAGACAAGATAAAAGAATTTCTTGCCGGATAACGTTTTCTTTGTCAGGCTAAAATCACAGGCTATTCCATTTAAGGAGTAGCTTTATTGTTTATACTCATCTCATCGTTATAAGAATATAATTAATCTGGCCGCAGGCCGATATTATGGGACTATTTGATAAGTTGTTTGGAAAAAAAGAACAAAAGGAAACTCTTGACCAGGGTTTGCAAAAAACAAAAACCGGTTTCTTTGATAAGATAACGAAAGCCATTGCCGGTAAAAGTGTGGTAGATGAAGAAGTTTTAGATAACGTTGAAAATGCTTTGGTAAGTGCAGACGTTGGTATTGATACAACTATTAAAATTATAAAACGAATTGAAGACCGGGTTGCCCGGGATAAATATATAAATACAACGGAGCTTAACGGCATATTGAAGTCTGAAATAGAATCAGTATTAATAGAGTCTTCCAAAGAAACTACTTATGAAAACTATGAGCTGCCGTTAACGCATAAGCCACATGTTATTTTAGTTGTTGGTGTTAACGGTGTTGGTAAAACAACTACCATAGGAAAGCTGGCTCACAACTTTTCTGTAGCGGGCAAATCTGTTTTGTTAGGAGCAGCAGATACTTTTAGAGCTGCAGCTGTTGACCAGTTAACAATATGGAGTGAAAGAGCAAAGGTTCCGATTATAAAACATGGAATGGGTGCAGACCCGAGCGCAGTAGCCTTCGACACTGTTCAAAGTGGAATAGCCAGGAATGTTGATGTTATATTAATTGATACGGCTGGCCGATTGCATAACAAAGCTCACCTGATGGAAGAATTGAGTAAGATAAAAAGAAGCATACATAAAATATTACCGGGCGCACCGCACGAAGTGATGCTTGTGCTCGACGGAAGTACCGGCCAAAATGCGCTGGAACAGGCAAAGCAATTTACTGCAGTAACCGAGGTAACGGCATTAACCATTACCAAACTGGACGGAACGGCGAAAGGCGGTGTAGTGCTGGCTATTGCTGATCAGTTTAAAATTCCGGTAAAGTTTATTGGTGTGGGAGAAAAGGCAACTGATTTGCTTGTGTTTAATAAAAAAGACTTTGTAGATACCTTGTTTAACTTGGAAGGTTAAGAATATCTTCAAAATAAAAAGAAGCTGCCTTGTAAAGACAGCCTCTTGTTAATGTTATGGTTTATTGACCTCCTATGCCACCGCTTTGATTTAAGCGTTTGCTCTCTTCATCAGTTGCTGTTTTTCTTTGTCTTGCTCCTTTCACCTGGTTATTTCCAAAGCGATAGCTAAAGTTTATTTTCAACTGCTGGCTTTCAAAAGTTCCGGCGGCTGTAAGATGACTTCCTCCAAAGTCACTTGTTCCTGTCCAATGCAACGTTTTAAATAAATCTGTATAGCTTACTTTAATTGTGCCTTTGTTCTTAAATAATTGTTGCTGTATGCCTGCATCTACAAAGCCTAATGCTTTGCTTTTAAAAGTTCCGCCCCACACTGTTGGTGAATTAAAGAAGCCGGAAACCTCTACTGATGTGCCTTTTTTTACAGTAAGAGTTTGTTGTGTGTACACTGAAAATGCATCTACGTTTACGTTTATTGTTTTACCTGCGCCAAAGTCTGCCTTATAGGCTGAATGGTACCCGTTAAATGTGGCAAATGCATTCCACCACTTTGTTATGGTTATTGGAGCACTGAAATTCAAACTGAATATATTTTGTTGTGCAAGATTCTTTTGAGTGATAAAGCTTTTATTGCCGGTAGTATCAATTATCTGCGCAAAATAATCCTGTATATGACTGTACCCAATGGAAGTAACATACTTATACTTAAATGTGTGAGACAATTGGAAACTGTTGGTGTATTGAGGCCGTAAAAAAGCATTTCCTTTTCTGTAAGTCAATTCATCAATCTTATCTTCAAAAGGATTCAGATCCTGGTAGTTCGGACGATCAATGCGCCTGCTGTAATTCAGGTTAAACGTGTTCTTTTGGTTTAGCATATAAGTGATAGCCCCACTCGGAAAAAAATTAGTGTAATTGCGTTTAACATTATCATCCGGCTTCGGTATGTAACTCACCAGGTTACCTTCACTTACTGTATTTTCCGTGCGAACACCCGCCTGTATGGTTGTTTTCTTACTTAACGGCTGGTTATAATTTACATACAATGCATTTACATTTTCTTTGTAATTAAATTTGTTGCTCCGGTTTATGTCTTTAATATCAGAGCCGCCATAAACATTATAAAAGTCGAAAATATTTTTTGTTTTTGTGTTTGAGTATTTACCGCCAAAGCCAAGCTTCCCTTTATTAAAAGGTTTTTCATAATCCATTTTCACTGTGTAGATATCTATATCTGTTGGCGTATTATTTCTATATATTTTCTCGTCTAATAAAACATTTGTAAAGGGATCCCGGTAATAATTCGGCTGAAAACTGGTTCCCTTGCGCCTGAAGTTTACAAGGTCAGCATCAACAGTAAACTCGCTGCCTTTAGAGTCTGCGTACCGATAGTTTACATTGTAATCGATGTTCGTCCTGTTTCCCGGTAATTTATTACTTGCATATAAAATCCTATTGGCAACATTTGTATTATTTGGTATAATAATAGTGCTGCCATCCGAGTTGTTGGTGCTTTTACTGAAGTTTGCTGTAACCATTACTCCTAAAGTGTTTTTACTATTTAAAAAGTAATCAGCTCCTGCTTTTACATTGTGCGTTGTATTATCATTGGCTATTTTATTTCTCTGATCATAAACAGTATCGTTTTGAATACGATATAGATTAAAGTTGATGTGAGACGTGCCAAAATTGTTGCTGTAATTACTAAAAAGATTGATCTTTTTATTTCTATAATTCAGGCTAAGTGAGCTATTATATTTTGGCGTATGCCCGATAGCTACGCCTGTTGAAAAGTTTCCGTTAGCGCCGTAGTTTTTATTTTTCTTGAGCCGGATGTTTATTATGCCTGCATTACCGGATGCTTCATATTTAGCAGAGGGATTGGTGATCATTTCAATTGATTCCATATCTGCAGAATTAATTGACCGCAAATATGCTGCAAGGTCGGTACCGCTCATCTGTGTTGGCTTTCCGTCAATATAAATTTTTATTCCGTTTTTTCCCTGCATGGAGATGTTGTCATCCTTATCAATTGAAACTCCGGGGGATTTTTGTAAAAGCTCAAAGGCATTACTTCCCGTTGCATTAATGCTGCTCTCTACATTAAATACAGTTTTATCGGCCCTTACTTCTATCATCGGCTTCTTTGCCTGTACTGAAACTTCGGCAAGTGAAGTGCTGCTTTGCGATAATATTAAAAAAGGTGAAGAAACGCTCTCACCATCCGTAACATTAAAGATCTTTCCTGAATTTTTAAGATGACCAACAGAGGTTGCAGAGATAAAGTATGAGCCTGCTTTTATATTCATCAGATTAAAAGCGCCGTTATTATTTGTGATGGCTGTTTTGGCCAGCACAGAATCTTTTCCTCTTAATAAGAGAACCGTAGCCTGGGATAAAGGCTTGTTGCCATTGTCAAGTATTTTACCGGTAATGCTTGCACCGGTGTTTTGTGCAAATGAAAAAGCACAAAGTGTAATAAAGAATAATAGAGTTGATAAAATTTTCATCGTAAATCAGTTTTCTGGTTATATATTTTTAAATTCTGCACGAAGATATTTTTAGCAATGTGTTAGGAGTATGATTTATAGGCGAAACGTAAATTATAATCGGTAAACGGCAGAAAAGGATTATAAAGCGATTATTTACGAACCTTATCTTCTTACCTTTGCGCCCATTATTATGAGAACTAAGTTTTTCAAAAAAGACAAAGTAAATATTATCACATTAGGTTGCAGCAAAAACCTTGTTGATAGCGAAGTTTTGAGCGGTCAGCTAATTGCTAATGAATATGAAGTAGTGCATGAAAACACTAAGAGAGATCATAATATTGTGATTGTAAACACCTGTGGTTTTATTGATAAAGCAAAAGAAGAAAGTGTAAATACTATCCTCAAACAAGTAGAATTAAAACGAAGAGGAAAACTGGATAAAGTGTATGTTACCGGGTGTTTAAGTGAGCGCTACAAAAATAATCTTGAACAGGAAATACCGGAAGTGGATGCTTATTTCGGTACTATGGAACTTCCTTTCCTGTTAAAAAAGTTTGAAGCAAATTACCAGGCAGATCTTATCGGAGAAAGATTATTAAGCACTCCACTGCACTATGCATACCTTAAAATAAGTGAAGGCTGCAACCGTACTTGCTCATTCTGTGCTATTCCGTTAATGCGTGGCCAACATGTAAGCCGCAGTATTGAATCATTGGTTAACGAAGCAAAGCGACTGGTTCAAAACGGTGTAAAAGAAATAATGCTTATAGCGCAGGAACTTACTTATTACGGTCTTGACATTTATAAAAAACGAGAGTTACCAAAGTTGCTGCATGCACTTGCAGATATACAAGGGTTGGAGTGGATAAGATTGCATTATGCTTATCCATCAAAGTTTCCCATGGAAATTATTGATGCGATGAGGGAAAGAGGTAACATTTGCAATTACCTTGATATGCCGTTACAGCATGCAAGTAACCGCATGCTTAAGGCGATGAAAAGGCAAATTACCAGGGAACAAATGCAGGATATTATTGGTGAGATACGAAATAAAATACCTGGCATTTGTTTACGTACAACACTTATCTCCGGCTTCCCCGGCGAAACAGAAGATGATGTTGAAGAAACAAAAACGTTTCTTAAAAATATGAGGTTTGACAGGGTTGGCGTTTTCTCTTATTCGCATGAAGAAGGCACAAGTGCATACAATCTTGAAGACAACATTCCTGCTGAAGTTAAAGAACAAAGAGCCAATGATATAATGCAGGTGCAGCAGGAAATATCTTACCAGAAAAATCTTGATAAAGTTGGACGCATATTTAAGGTTATAATAGATAAAAAGGAGTCAGGCAAATATTTGGGGCGTACAGAATACGACAGTGTTGAAGTAGATAATGAAGTAATTATCAATAGTGATAAAAAACTCGCGATCGGCAATTTTGTAAATGTGAAGATAACCGGTGCACATGATTACGATCTTGAAGGAGTAGTGATTTGATTAAAATATCTTTATGAGAAATACCTGAATTTACCTGCTTAATTATGCACTACAGTTCCCGTTATTTAGACTACCGCCAAACAGGTTTCTTCTCAAAAATTATCTTAGATTATTTAAGCCAGTCGAAACAATTAACTCCATTTTTTTTACATACACCTGATCTGGAAGGCGTAAAGCAGTCTATAGCACAACGGCAAAATTTTGCAACAGATCGAACTTTATTAGTTAACGTATTACAAAGCCAATATGCGGATGTTAACACTGCATCGCAGGTAAAAAAGAATATAGAATTACTTGCTTCTGCAAATACTTTTACTATTTGCACTGCACATCAGCCCAACATTTTTACCGGCCATTTATACTTTATTTATAAGATACTGCATACAATTAAAATAGCTGAACATCTTAACAGTACGATTACCGGTAATAATTTTGTTCCTGTGTTTTACATGGGAAGTGAAGACGCCGACCTTCAAGAATTAAATCACATTTATATCGACACAAAAAGATATGAATGGCAGACAAAACAAACAGGTGCGGTTGGCAAAATGCTCGTTGATAAGCAATTGATAAAATTAATTGATGACTTTAGCGGTCAGCTAACTGTATTGCCTTTTGGTAAGCAATTAATAGAAATTTTAAAAAGCTGCTTTACAGAAGGTATAAGTATTCAGCAGGCAACTCTTAAGCTCGTAGATTTCCTATTTCAGGATTACGGTTTAGTAGTTTTAATTCCCGATAATGCAAATTTAAAAAGATTGATGCTGCCTCTTTTTGAAGATGATATATTCAAAAACACGCCATCCCAAATAGTTTACAACACATCAAAAGAATTAAATCAACATTACAAAGTTCAGGCGCATCCAAGAGAGATAAATCTGTTCTATTTTAAAGACAATATACGAAACAGGTTAGTCGTAAAAAATAATATTTATTATGTTGAGGATACGGATATCACTTTTACTTCTGTCGAAATCAGATCAGAACTTAACGATCATCCTGAACGCTTTAGCCCTAATGTTATTTTAAGAGGATTATACCAGGAAACTATTTTGCCTAACCTTGTATTTATTGGTGGCGGTGGTGAATTAGCCTATTGGCTTGAGCTCAAAGAACTTTTTGCAAACTATAAAGTACCTTATCCTGTACTTATTTTAAGGAACTCTTTTTTGCTAATAAATAAAAATATAAAAAATCTTCATAAAAAATTAAACCTTGATATACCTGACCTTTTCAAAGGTGAAAATGTTATAATTAATGAACTGGTAAAAAAAGAAAGTACACATCAACTATACCTCACACTTGAAAAACAGCAAATAAGAGAAACGTTTGATGAGATAAAAAAAGCAACAAACCAGATTGATTCAACACTGATTGCACATACAGAAGCCATGCTGGCAAAGACTCTTAAAAAGTTAGAAGCCCTGGAACGCAAAATGCTTAAAGCGGAAAAGCGAAAGTTCGAGGCTCAGCAAAGACAAATAAAAAAGATTAAGGCGGCTTTGTTCCCTAACGAAAGTTTGCAGGAAAGAGTGGAGAACTTTATGCCTTACTATGCAAAGTATGGAAGAGAATTTTTTAAATTATTGTACGAGAATTCTTCTGTGTTTCAGCAAGCCTTTTGTGTATTAAATGAAAATGAACCTTAATATTTTTGTTCAATTTTTTCTGCCTTAATGATTACTTCCTGTTCCATTTCCTTTTTATAAACAGATAATTTTTCGGAAAGCTTATCATCGGAAACGCCTAAAATTTGAGCAGCAAGTATACCTGCGTTTTTAGCTGCGTTCAATGCTACAGTAGCCACTGGTACACCATTTGGCATTTGCAATATTGATAAGATAGAATCCCATCCGTCTATAGAATTAGAAGATTTGATCGGTACTCCTATCACAGGTAAGGTTGTTAACGATGCCACCATTCCTGGTAAATGAGCTGCACCGCCGGCACCTGCTATTATCACCCGTAAACCTCTCTCTTTTGCAGTAGTTGCATATTCCATCATTCTATTTGGAGTACGGTGTGCAGATACGATCGTTAACTCAAAGGCAACGTCAAAATCTTTTAGAATTATTGCAGCGGCATTCATAATTTCAAGGTCGCTATCACTACCCATAATTATTGCAACCACTGCTGTTTTTGGTTGATTATCTTCAGCCATATTTATCTTTTAGTAGCATTAAAAATAGGCAATTGTCTTAAGAAAGATTTGTAAT
>CAXSEB010000045.1:0-1469 GCA_964235805.1 uncultured Chitinophagaceae bacterium
AGTGCTGCTGAATTTTATTGAAGAAATAAAAAAGAACAATCAATGCGTCCTTGAAGAAGCTTTACGTATTGCACTAAAAAGAGTTTCAGGAGCCTATGTAATTTTATTGTTAGATGAAGAAGGTAATGAGATGATTCTTCCGAAATCTGACCAGATACCTTCAGATTATTTCAAAAAAGGAGAAAGCGTTCGTGCTGTGGTAAAAAAAGTTGAATTAAAAAACAGCCAGGCGCTTATTACGGTTTCCAGAACTGATACAGCTTTTCTTGCCAAATTATTAGAAATTGAAGTGCCGGAAATTTTCGACGGCCTTATAGTTATCAGGAAAATTGTAAGAGATCCCGGAGAACGTGCGAAAGTTGCAGTTGAAAGTTTCGATGACAGGATCGATCCCGTTGGCGCATGTGTGGGAATGAAAGGCAGTCGTATCCACGGCATTGTACGTGAATTAAAAAATGAAAACATAGACGTTATCAATTGGACCAATAATATCCAGCTTTTAATTCAACGCTCGCTAACACCGGCCAAAATAACCAGTATGGATGTGGATACGGAAACAAAACATGCTAATGTTTATCTTAAGCCAGACCAGGTTTCACTTGCAATAGGCCGCAGAGGTGTAAATATCAAACTTGCCTGTGAGTTAACGGGGTTAGAAATTGATGTATTCAGGGATAATGAAGGCGAAGAAGAATACGACATTGATCTCGATGAATTTACAGATGAAATTGAACCTTGGATAATAGATGAATTAAAAAGAGTAGGTTGTGATACTGCAAGAAGTGTTATAGATTTATCAGATGAAGAACTGGAGAGAAGAACAGACCTGGAAAAAGAAACTATAGCAGAAGTAAGACGGGTGTTAAATGCTGAATTCAAGAAAGAATAAGTTTTAATGCGGATTTAGTTTAAGAAGTATTAAAAAATGTTATTAAAAAGATAGAATGCAGATTTATTAAGAGAGAATAAATTTAGCTTTGAATAATAATATCTAATAATTTAAAAAGGAATTAAAAGCCTTGCTTTCGGCAAGCTTGGAGAAGTTAATGATGACAGAAGTAAGTACACCAAGGTTGATGGCCGCGGCCAAAGAATTTAACGTAGGTAAAGATACCTTGATTGACGTTCTTGTGTCAAAGGGTTTCAGTGGGGATGATTTAAAACCTACGTCAAAAATCACGGAAGATATGTACCGTGTTTTGCAACTGGAATTTCAACAGGACAAAGTTGCAAAACAAAAAGCTGAACAAGTTGATTTGCCAAAAAATGCCCCCGCTGATTTAAAAAGAAAGCGGGACGAGGAAGATATTTCCATTCGCAAAAAAGAAGCGGCAAAAATAAAAGATGCTCCCGCAGTTGCAGCACCGGAAGTTGCACCACCGCCGGTTGAAGAAATAAAGGCAGACAAACCAGAACAACCCATACCGGAACCAACTGTACAAGAGCCAACAAAAGAAGCTCCACAGCCG
>CAXSEB010000045.1:1479-2709 GCA_964235805.1 uncultured Chitinophagaceae bacterium
CAAAGATATCCAACATTGAACCGCCTGAAATAGAGCAACCTAAAATCATTGACAAAATTGATCTTGACCTGATAGATTCGTCAACAAGACCAAAGAAAGATCAAAAGCCTAAGGAATTAAAGGAGACTGTATCTAAAAAAGATAAACAAAAGTCTGTTAAAACAGCCGAACCTGCACCGGTAATAGAGGAGCCAAAGCCTGTTCAGGAAATTGTAGAACCAGAGCCGGAAGTACCTAAAAGTGAAGCAATAGTAATTGAAAATATAAAGGCAGATAAATTAGAAGGTCCCAAAATAATGGGTAAGATCGAGCTTCCAATAAATAATGACACTCGCCCAAAAACACTTGATGAAAAGCGCAAACGTAAGCGTATTCCTGTTGATCAGAAAAAAGTTGGCAACGGTCCCCAATCTAATTTTCAAAGAACTCCAAATTCAAATACCAATCAGGGTGGGCCGGTTGTAAGCAGGCCATACCAGGGTAACAGGCCTCAAGGCACTGGTGCAGGCGCATCAAGATTCAACAGAAATGCTCCTGCAGTTGCCAAACGTGATGACAAAGAAATTGATAAGAAAGAGATACAGGATAAAATTCGTGAAACACAAGCCAAGCTTGCCGGGTCGGGTGGCAGGGGGAAAAGCTTAAAGGCAAAATACCGCAAAGCCAAAAGGGATGAAGCTGCTGAAAGCACCACTGGTGATGCTGTTTCTGATAATAAATTACAGGTAACGGAATTTATATCAGTAAGTGAGTTTGCTAATCTTATGGATGTAAGTTTTGCTGAAGTTATCAGTAAATGTATGAGCCTTGGAATAATGGTATCAATAAACCAGCGTTTAGAGGCTGATGTAATTGAATTGGTGGCTGGTGAATTTGGACATGAAGTAGAATTTATTGGCATTGAAGATGAAGCTGAAATTGAAGAAGAGGAAGTTGATGATAATGAAGAGGATCAAAAATCACGGCCACCGATAGTAACTATCATGGGTCACGTAGATCATGGTAAAACTTCGTTACTCGATTATATCCGGCATACAAATGTAATAGCAGGCGAGGCCGGCGGTATTACACAACATATAGGTGCGTATGAAGTAATGTTAAAAGATGGAAGAGCGATAACTTTTCTGGATACACCAGGCCATGAAGCATTTACTGCTATGCGTGCACGTGGTGCCAAGGTAACAGATATTGCCGTAATTGTAGTAGCAGCTGATGATGCTGTAATGCCTC
>CAXSEB010000045.1:2719-11539 GCA_964235805.1 uncultured Chitinophagaceae bacterium
AGGAGGCCATATCACATGCCCAGGCAGCAAATGTTCCGATGATATTTGCTTTAAACAAGATAGACAGAGATGGTGCTAACCCGGAGAAAATAAAAGAGCAGTTATCTGCAATGAATATTCTTGTAGAAGATTGGGGAGGAAAATACCAGAGCCAGGAAATAAGCGCTAAAAACGGGTTGAATGTAGATGCATTATTAGACAAGATTTTGTTAGAAGCCGAACTGCAGGACTTAAAAGCCAATCCTTCTAAACATGCAAACGGAACAGTGATTGAAGCTTCGCTGGATAAGGGCCGTGGATATGTGGCAACTATTTTAGTTCAAAACGGAACTTTACACCAGGGAGATCTATTGGTTTCAGGACAAAATTATGGAAGAGTTAAAGCGATGTTCAATGAGCGTAATCAAAGAATTGAAGCTGCTCCGCCAGCCACACCTGTTTTGATCCTTGGCTTAAATGGTGCGCCACAGGCTGGTGAGACTTTCAAAGTTTATGAAGATGAATCCGATGCAAAAGAAACTGCTAACCGCAGAGCGCAAATATTGCGTGAGCAGGGAATACGTGCTAAAAAACACATTACTTTAGATGAGATAGGGCGCAGGCTTGCTCTTGGCAATTTTAAACAGTTGAACCTTATTATAAGAGGTGATGTGGACGGTTCAGTGGAAGCATTAAGTGATTCTTTACAAAAATTAAGCACAGAAGAAATTGTGATAAGTGTGGTTCATAAAGGTGTTGGACAAATAACAGAAAGTGATGTTCTGTTAGCTACAGCATCTGATGCAGTAATTATAGGCTTTAACGTCCGTCCGTCTTTGCAGGCATCAAAACTGGCAGAAAACGAAGGTGTTGAAATTGAAACTTACTCCATTATTTATGATGCGATTGATGAAGTTAAGAGCGCAATGGAAGGTATGCTTGAACCAAAGATCCAGGAGAAAATTCTTGGTATTGCAGAAATAAAAGAATCTTACAAATTTGATAAAGCTACCGTTGCCGGGTGTATAATTGTAGACGGTAAGGTTGCCCGAAATAATAGGATTCGCCTTGTGAGAGAAGGTATCATTATTCACACGGGTGAATTGGGAAGCTTAAAAAGATTTAAGGATGATGTAAAAGAAGTTACTACAAATATGGAATGTGGCCTTATCATAAAAAATTACAACGACATAAAACCAGGCGACATGGTTGAAGCCTTCGAAGAAGTGGAAGTAAAAAGAACTTTGTAGTTGAGAATTGATAGTTAGTACTTCATTATTTACTATTTCTTTTATTGCAGCTGTTATACATTCTTATTGCCATTTAACAAATCACACTTTTCTTTTAACTATTCAATCTGCCTTATACAATTATACCATTGTATTTTTGGCTTAATAGAATTAATATGAAGAAGTTATATTTTACGGCCTTTTTGTTATTCTCCATTGTGAGTGTTTTTGCGCAACAAAGAGTTTTGGCTGATAAGATAATTGCCACTGTTGGAGATAAGATCGTCTTAAAAAGTGAAATTGAAAATAGCATTGGTGACATGCAACGTCAGGGCGTCGCTGTACCTGATAACGGAAAATGTCTCTTAATGGAACAGGCGCTTGGTATTAAAGCATTAATGCTGCAGGCAGAAAGAGATTCATTGCCTGTTTCAGATGAAGAAGTTGATGCAGAGATTGAAAACAAGATCAGGTATTTTGTAAGTCAATACGGCTCAAAGGATATTGTAGAACAAATTGCCGGCAAAAGTATATACCAGCTAAAGGAAGATTTTCGTCAAACATTCAGGGAGCAAAAGCTTGCCCAGGCAATGCGCAACAAAATTGTTGAAGATGTTAAGATAACTCCAACTGAAGTAAAACAATATTTTGAAACCATACCAAAAGACAGTTTGCCATTTTATGAATCAGAGCTTGAAGTAGGGCAGGTTGTATTATATCCAAAGGCAAGCAGGGAGTTGGAAAACTACGCCATTGATCAGTTAAAAGAATATAAGCAACAGGTTGAAAGCGGCTCTAAAGATTTTAAAACGCTGGCATCTTTGTACACAGATGATCCGGGTAGTAAAGAATCAGGAGGAAAGTATGACATTAACCGGAATGAGAAAATAATGGATCCTGTCTTTATTGCCAAAGCTTTTAGTTTAAAAGATGGGCAAATATCCAATGTATTTAAAACTAAAGCGGGTTATCACATTATTCAAATGGTTAGCCGGGCAGGTGATGATGCTACCGTCAGGCACATATTAAAAATTCCACAGGTAACATCTGTTGAAACTAAAGCAGCAATTGATAAGCTGGATTCTGTAAGATCGAAACTTGTTGCAGGCACACTGCAGTTTGGTGAAGCGGTTTCTAAATACAGCGAAGACGAAACCAGCAAATTTACCGGTGGAAGAATACCTGCCAACGATGGAGGTACATTTTTAAATATAGATCAGTTAGATAAAGACCTTGTAGTAATGCTGAAAGATCTTAAAGTGAGTGAATATTCCCAGCCAACTGAATTTACAGATGAAAAAGGTAAAAAAGGGGTACGTATAGTAAGATTAATAACCAAAACAGAACCTCACCGCGAAAACCTTGCAGATGATTATAACAGGATTGCACAAAGAGCTTTGGAAGATAAAAAGAACAATATCTTGGAAAAGTGGTTTGCTCAAAAGATTAGTACTTTTTATATAAATATAGACGACGAATACAAAACCTGCCCTGAAATGCAAAAATGGATCGTAACTCCAACGGTTCAAAAATAATCAACAGATTGTTAATCCCTAAGCTTGTGTGTTTCTATTTGCAATTACTGTTTGTGGCTGTTTGGTAATGAGTTAACTTTGCGTTTCATTCCAATAAATGAGCGACGAAATCAAACACGAATGTGGCCTCGCCTTTATTCGCTTAAGAAAGCCTTTTTCCTACTATCAGCAAGAATATGGCTCTGTAATGTACGGCCTTAATAAGCTTTACCTTTTAATGGAAAAGCAACATAACCGTGGCCAGGACGGTGCCGGAATAGCGGTTGTAAAACTTGATACAGAGCCGGGTTATCCATTTCTTCACCGCATAAGAAGCGGAACCCAACACTCAATAGCCGATGTTTTTTCGCAGGTAGGCAAAGAAATTGAAGACATAGAAAAAAGTCAGCCAGGCATAAAACAACATCCCGGCCTTATGAAAGGCCATATAAAAGTTCTGGGTGAATTATTGCTCGGTCATTTAAGGTATGGAACGCAGGGAAAAAACAACGTAGAATTTTGTCACCCTTTTGTTAAGCAAGATACTATACCCGCAAGAAATTTGGTGCTGGCAGGCAACTTTAACCTTGTAAATAAAGATGAGTTATTCTCTTTAATAAATTGCCATCCGGATAATTTTGAAAAACAAAGCGATCTTGGAGCTATGATGGAAGTTATCCATCATTTTTTGGTAAAAGCTGATGAACAATATCCTCAAAATCTCGATATAGCGAAAGTTTTAAAAAGAGCCGTTTCATTCTTTGATGGTGGTTTTACATTTGGTGGTCTTACGGGTAATGGGAACAGTTTTGTTATGAGAGATGCTCATGGCATAAGGCCTTGCTATTATTATGTAAATGACGATGTGGTTATCGCAGCCAGTGAAAGAGCAGCAATTCGTACCGCCTTTAATTTAGGCGAAAACGAAGTTCAGGAACTTATGCCCGGTAATGCGCTTATTGTTGATCCCAAAGGTAATATCAACATTACAGAAATTTTAGAACCAAAAGAAAGGAAAGCCTGCAGTTTTGAGCGGATCTATTTTTCGCGGGGCGGCGATGAAAAGATATACCAGGAGAGACTTTCATTAGGTTATCATTTAAGCGAACCGGTACTTAAGGCAATTGATTATGACCTTAAGAATACTATTTTCTCTTTTATACCAAATACAGCTGAGCCAGCATATTATGGTTTGCTAAAAGGCGCAGAAGATTATCTTAATAAAAGAAAAATAGAAAAGATATTAAGCTGGGGAAACAATTATGACGAAGCAAAACTTGCAGACGTGGTAAATCGGCGGGTAAGGATGGAAAAGATTGCCATTAAAGACGTTAAGCTGCGAACTTTTATTACAGAAGATACAAGCCGAAACGAGATGGTGCAGCATGTTTACGATGTTACTTATGGCACCGTTAGAAAAGATGTGGATACATTAGTTGTGATTGATGACTCAATTGTGAGAGGTACAACGCTTAAAGAAAGCATAATAAGAATGCTTTCAAGGCTGCAGCCTAAAAGGATTATTGTAGTTTCTTCGGCTCCGCAAATTCGTTATCCGGATTGTTATGGCATTGATATGAGCAAGCTTGGCGAATTTGTAGCGTTTAAAGCTGCCATTGAATTAACAAAGGAAAGAGACAAAGAACATTGTCTTCATGAGCTAATGGATAAATGCAAAGATCTTAACAGGAATAATAAATTACATACTGAAAATCTTGTAAAAAATATTTACAAACTTTTTACAACTGAAGAAATTTCAAATAAAATAGCCCAGCTAATAACTCCCCCGGAAGTTAATATACCCGTAAATGTTATTTATCAAACAATTGAAGCACTGCATGACAGTTGCCCTACAAATTTAGGCGATTGGTATTTTACCGGTAATTACCCAACGCCTGGTGGAAACCGTGTAGTTAATAAGGCTTTTATGAACTACATGGAAGGCAAAAATGTAAGAGGTTATTAAGACCTCGCTTTAAAAGAGAGATAGAAGTAATTGTACCTTTAATATTTTCATTGTTTAAATTGGTTAGATGAATACAGCGAATCATTCTTCATTGGTTCAGCCTTTATCTGATGGTGCTAAAACGCTTTTTCTTATACGCCACGCCAAAAGCAGCTGGGACAACATTGGCCTTGATGATTTTGAAAGACCTTTAAATGAACGTGGAAAGAACGATGCCCCCAAAATGGCTCAACGGTTGGTAAAAAAGCAGGTATCTATTGATGCGTTTGTTTCAAGTCCTGCAAAGCGGGCAAAAAAAACTGCAGAATATTTTATAAAAGAATTTGGGAGAAAAGAGAAAGAAATATTATTCATCCCAAAATTATATCATGCATCTGTCGAGGCTTTTTACAATACAATAAATGAGATTGATAATAAGTATAATAGTGTTGCCTTATTTTCTCATAACCCCGGCATAACTTTTTTTGCAAACGAATTGACGGAGAGTATCGAACTTGATAACATGCCGACGTGTAGTGTTTTTGCGGTGCAAACCTCTATAAAAAGCTGGAAGGATTTTAAAGAAGCTAAAAAAGTTTTTTGGTTTTTTGATTATCCTAAGAATACAAATGAGCTTACTTAACAGTTAGCTTAATGTTTACTGTTATACCTTATTCCATCAACAAATTCTTTTACTACCAATTTGTATTGGTTCATATCAAATACAGGGATGTAGCTTTTAAAGTCCGCAAATTTTTCCATTGCATCTCTTAACTTAAAATTTTGTTGTGAGACACTAAAAAACATTCTCTGTTGTTTTAGGTATCTCGCTAAATATTCCTGCTCTGTTTGGCCTGGCGTT
Source organism: uncultured Chitinophagaceae bacterium (assembly GCA_964235805.1). Taxonomy (GTDB): domain Bacteria; phylum Bacteroidota; class Bacteroidia; order Chitinophagales; family Chitinophagaceae; genus Ginsengibacter. The sequence goes on from CAXSEB010000045.1 coordinate 8,249, forward strand.
GCAATAAAAATAGCTTGCTTACGAAGTTTCACAAGATCCATTACGGTTGTATATCCGCTTCGGGAAATCACTACTTCAGATTGTTGTATCGCAATGCAAAGATCATCAGCAGCAAGATAATTAACAATTTCAACAGTGCTTCTATCAATGGAAAGGTCTTTAATTTTGCCAGGCAAGCCTCTAACCATTAAAGTTTTTCCTTCATAGAATAGCAGATCCTTTAATAAGATATTTTCTAAAATTGTTCGTTGCGGTTCTGGGCCTGATAACAAAATAATAAGATCATATTTTTTTTCAACTTGTGTTAACTTTTCAAACCGGGAAAGGGCACCAATGTATTTTACATTTGCCGGAGTAATTGTTGGATGTGATAAATCTCCAGCAAGGCTTTCGTCTTTATGATCAGGAACCCAGCATTCATTGTATTTACTGATAAAATAATGATGCACATACTTGGCGATTTTAGAAGTAATAAAATTGCCTGTTTTAATTGCTACCTGGTGAGTTATATAAATTGATACAACAGCTTTATTGTATAAACCTGGCCTGTTGTCAGAAATAACGGCATCAATATTCTTTTGCTTGATTGTTTTGGCCAGCCATCGCCTTTCAAAAATTATGGTTTTGACTATCTTGGGTAATTGGCTTAAGATTTTCCAGAAAAAGAAAGATTTATTAGCACTTAACTTTACGCTATAGCCGGGTAAAGGCAAAAAGTAAAGATGCGGAAATTCTTTCTTAAGAAGTAAAAGAGCTGCACCATCCGCCGCAATAAATACCTGGCATTTATGTTTTAATAGTTGATTAATAATTGGGATACATCTTGTTGCATGACCAAGACCCCATTCTAACGGAGAAATTAACACCTTTAATTCGGCTGAAAAGCCGTTAAATTTTTTTTTATTGTTCAAAAGTGTATAAAGTTTTCTAAAAATACTTTAAATTTACAAGCCTGATCTTTATGAAAAACACGAAAAAAATTGTCTGGATGTTGTTGCTTGTATCGATGATCTCCGCTACAAGTTGCAGTTCTTCAAAAAAAAACAATTGTGGTTGTCCAAATAAAAAAGGTCTTGTTGGTTATTAATTATAAAAGAAGCTATAAACTAAATGCTATAAGAAATGAACAAATCCAACCGAGATTTACTGGTGTTGTTCAAAGAAGATCTGATGAGCCCCCAGGCGATTGAACATGAAGTTGAACTTCTGCATGAATTACTTTATGGTGTAGAAAAATTAGAAAACCTTGTTATAGCACACGAAGTAATTAATCTTAATAAATATAAAATACAAAACGATTTTAAGGTTATACGTGAAGCCATCCGGTTTAAAGAACTTAAACCTTTTGTATTTTTGAATAATAAGAATTAATGCGGTAAATTCTGCTCAATTTATCGATTACCTTAATTTAGTCAGCGCTTCTTCTAACCTGGATAGCATTTCATGTATCTCTTCTTTTTTGCATGTACCCACGCTTAACCTATACCAGTTGGAATTTTCACAAGTGCCAAAAGCATAAAATGGCACAACAGCCAGCCCGGCATTGTTTAAAATATATTCAGTAACATCTTTTTGTTTTTCTAATAATACATTGTCCTCAGTTCTTTTATCAATAATGTCGAATTGAACAGTTAAATAAATAGCTGCCTGTGGTGTAACTGCATCCACATTAAAACCATGGGATTTTAGTTTTTTAAATCCTTCAAAAATTTGCACAAGCCTTAATTCTATTTCACTTTTAAATTGAACAAGATACTTGTCGATTGCAGATGTCTGTAATAAAAAATCAGCAGTTGCATGTTGCTCTGCCATAGGGCTCCATGCTCCCACATGACTGTTAATAGCTTTCATTTTATTTAACACATGCTGAGGCCCAAGCGCCAATCCCACACGTACACCTGTAGCAGCAAATGATTTGCTTATGCCATCAATAAAAATGGTGTACTCTTTCATAGCAGGCCTCAGTGTAACCGGCGTGTAATGCACATGATCGCCAAACACAAGAGCGCCATAAATCTGATAATACATCACGTACAGTTTTTTTTCACCAGGCAGCCGGTTATTATTTTCTTCTATTACAAGATCGCAAATTGCTTCAAGCTCTTCTTTTTTAAAAATTGTGCCAGTGGGGTTTAACGGAGAGCATAATGCAATTAAAGCTGCGCCTTTTATGTGAGGCTTAATATCTGCGGCTAATGGCATGAAGTTACTTTCTACTGTTGTTTCTATAACCTGGTGTACTCCATCTACAAAATGTACATAATGATTATTATTCCAGCTTGGAACTGAGTAAATAACCTTGTCGCCTTTATCAACTATGGCCCTGTATAATGCGTATATAAGAGGACGGCCGCCAGCAGCCACCAATATTTCATCTGTATTGTAATCAAGATTTTGCCGGTATTTTATGAATTTAGATATAGATTCTCTTAAAGCAAGAATGCCTTCTGCCGGCGGGTAAGTTGTACATCCGCTTTTATAAGCTTTTATAATTTCTTCTTCCAATTTTTTAGGAATAGGAAATATAGATGAATCAAAATCACCGATGGTGAAATTGTAAATCTTTTCGCCGCGGTTAATCTTCTCCTTAATATCGGCACCCAGGCGCACAATCTCAGAGCCAATGAGGGTTTCAGCCAACCGGCTTAATCTTAATAGCTGCTTTTTTATTGAAGCGGTTAAATTGATAAAAGTTGTTTTAAGTTATCAAAATTAATTTATAAGATATGAATTAGTAACTATTTATTTCAACATTGATAACTAAAAAAGAACTTGCTACACATCATAAAGAATATTTTCCTTCTTCAATTAGCTTATCTGCAATTCTTCTTCTTGCTGCTTTACTATTATATGGATTAAATTTTATAAAACGTTTTAAACCAAGCAACATCATTTTCTGTTCATCGCCTTCGGCAACGGTGCCGTCGTGTGGGCCGAACAAACCATTCCGAGCGGGCTGACCGCCGTGCTGGTTGCCGCAGTGCCCTTCTGGATGGTTGGTGTCTTCCTTCCCGCTTTTAATTACTTTATCAACCGCATCATTTAAGTAGCAATGCATCATGTCAACATATATATTTATAGAAGAGCCGGTATCAATTTTATTTTTCATCTTCATTACCCTTAATAAAAGGCTTTCACAAACAAACGTTTCAATGATCATATCTGCGATGTTCATTACAATTTCCTGTTCGTGTTGCAGGCTTGTTGTTAGTTTTTGTACGGCTGAACCTGCAGTCATTAAAACAGCCTTTTTAATATTGGCAATTAATTTTCTTTCATAAGCGAAAGGAT
>CAXSEB010000046.1:0-2128 GCA_964235805.1 uncultured Chitinophagaceae bacterium
AAAACAAGATGATATTATTATAACTGGTATAGGATTTAATCTTGCAGAGAAGTTTTACCTGTTACAAATGAAAAAACCATTAGACCTTATTTATACAATTGATGAAAATGAATGGGAAGGCAATAAAACACTTCAGCTAAAAGTATTGGATGTAAGATTAACTGAATCTGCAACAGCATAATTTCCTTCATGAAGTTTCTTCATTACCTGAAATATTTTTTTTACATCGGCTTCAACTGGAATTTCAGACTTGCTCTCTTCACTCTTCGCCATGAAATAAGAGGCGAAAAATATTATGGCATAAAAACCAGCAAATTAAATGATCTTAAAACACTTACGGTAAAAGGCAACAACCTTAAACATGCTGAAATTTACCAGGGCGCAAATTATTTCTTACTAGAGAAATTGTTCAATTATTTGCAAGAAATAAATGTAACCGACAATATCGTAGACTTTGGCTGCGGTAAAGGCAGAGTGCTTGTTGTAGCCGCTTATCACGGTTTTAAAAAGATCACGGGGATTGATTTTGCCAGTGAATTATGTGACATAGCAACACACAATATCGTTCATGCACAGATTAAATTTCCAAATACATTCTTTCATATTATTAATACTAATGCAGAAGATTATAATATAGAAGATGATACAAAAGTGTTTTTCTTTTTTAATCCTTTTAATCACATTGTGATGCTGGCGGTTGTAAAAAAAATTCTACGCTCACTTAAAAGCAACCCAAGAGAGGTATTTGTAGTTTATGTAAATCCTGTTCACAAAGAAATCTTTTTAAGCGCAGGCTTTGAACAGATATTTAATCTGGAAAAATTAAAGTATGCTGAGGCAAGTATCTTGATGAAAGCTGTTTAAGCTGACATTGCATTATATTTCTATTTTATGAAAAGAAAGTCTGAGTCAGGGATCTATAAAAAGCCCCGGAGATCCGGAGCTTTTTAATAAGATGAATTAAATACAACTACAACAAAATACACAAAAGTCTTCCCTTTGGGGGAGAGATTTAGTGGGGCTTTACACCAATATTATTTTACCTTTCTTTTCTTCCTGCATCATATCAACACTGCGGTTTATAAAATTAGTAAGATCATTACCCTTTAATAATCCTTGCGAAAGCAAAGCCAGGTCAGCTAAATTTCTAACTTTATTTTCCTGTTTTTCTTTAGTTTCTTCTTTTAAAATACTTTGAAATATCGGGTGATTTCCGTTCACTGTTAAAGTTACTTCTTCCGGCATGTTACCATAAAAACTTCCCATGCCTCCACCGCCATTTGCAGCCATATCTTTCATTCTTCTCATAAATTCAGGGCGTGTTGCCAACACCGGCGCAGCCTCCGGACTTAATCCTTTTATCTCAACTGTTGAATGTAGCTGCGGAATTTCTACCTTAAACAATTCTTTCAGTTTTTCTTCTTCATCTTTACTTAAAACACTTTCAGTATTCTCATTTTTATCAATGAGATTATCAGCAATATCAGCATCAACCCTCACAAACTGAACGTCGTTCCACTTCATTTCCATATTGTTGATGAACGCAGCATCAACAATAGTTTCAAGCTTTACAACTATATAATTTTTTTGTTTTGCAGCCTGTATAAAACTATTCTGCTGTACAGGATCAGTAGTGTATAACATTACTAATTTGCCATCTTTATTTTTTTGCAAGGTCTCAGCAGCAGTTCTGTACTCTTCTAAAGTATAAAACTTTGGCGCATCTGCATTCGGTGCAGCATCTTCATACACGTTGAACTTATTAGCCTTCTCTAAAAATTTATCATCCGTCATCATACCATACTTAACAAACAAGCCGAGGCTTTCCCATTTCTCCTCGAAAGATTTCCTGTCGCTTTTAAATATTTCTTCTAATTTATCAGCAACTTTTTGGTGATGTGTGCATTTATCTTTTTTACATTCGGATCGCCTTGCAGGTAACTGCGGCTAACATTTAAAGGAATATCAGGGCTATCAATTACACCATGCAGCAGCATTAAAAATTCAGGTACAATATCTTTTACTTCATCCGTTACAAAAACCTGGTTGCTGTATAATTGAATTTTATCTTTCTGAATCTCGTAACTCTGCTTGATTTTTGGGAAATACAGGATGCCGGTTAAGTTAA
>CAXSEB010000046.1:2138-11539 GCA_964235805.1 uncultured Chitinophagaceae bacterium
GAAAATATAATATACCAGTAAGATTGAAAGGATAGTCAACATTTAAATGAATCCAGAACAACGGCTTTTCGCTGAAGGGATACAGTTCTTTATAAAAGTTTTCGTAATCTTCAGTTGTTAATTCGCTGGGCTTTTTGGTCCACGCAGGATTGGTATTGTTTATCTGTTTTTGATCTTCATCTTTTTCTTCTTTTGAAGTTTCGTCAGGTGCATCTTCATCAATAAAGAAAATTGGTATCGGCAAAAATTTACAGAACTTTTTAAGGATATTTTTTATTCTTTCAGGCTCCAGGAACTCTTTGCTTTCTTCATTTATATAAAGTATAATGTCGGTACCCCGCTGTTCTTTTTCTGTTTCTTCTAAAGTATATTCAGGGCTTCCATCACACTCCCATCTTACCGCTTTTACGTCATCTTTAAAACTCTTGGAAAAAATTTCTACTTTATCACTCACCATAAAAGATGAATAGAAACCCAAACCAAAATGCCCGATAATGTTTGCTTCATTCTGTCCTTTATACTTTGTAAGAAATTCTTCTGCTCCGCTAAAAGCCACCTGATTAATATATTTATCAACCTCTTCACTGGTCATTCCAACACCTTTATCCGAAATAGTAAGTGTCTTATTTTTCTTGTCAAGCTTTATTTTGATACCGATATCTCCTATTTCCCCTTTTGCTTCACCAATAGAAGAAAGTGTCTTTAATTTTTGAGTAGCATCAACGGCATTACTCACCAATTCCCTGATAAAAATTTCATGATCGCTGTAAAGGAATTTTTTAATTATAGGAAAGATATTTTCAGTCTGAACGCGGATATTACCTTTTTGCATGTGCTAATTTTTTCAGAGAATTTCAAATTAAGTGCCATAATATTTTGCTGACAACATGGCAAAACTTTTATCATAACAGGAAAACGGTTGATTACTTATTTCTCAGGCTGTACACTTCCACTGCCGCTTTTGTTACTTTCTATAGAAGGATATCCGCTGTAATATATATCGCCGCTGCCAAGGGTAGAAGCCTTAAGATGCACACTGGAAAATACATGTGCAGTGCCACTTCCCATAATATTTATGGCAGCGTTTTCACTCAGTAAATTTTTACACTTTAAGTCCCCACTCCCACCAATATTTCCATTAAACGTTCTGCATCTGCCTTTTAAACTTAAATTGCCCGAGCCTGATATGTCTGCATTCACTTCAGGAGCGTCAATTCCAGCATCAATATCGCCGGAGCCAGAAATTTTTGCTTCAACCATGGCGCTTTTAATTGTGTTTCCTGATGTTATACTTCCTGAGCCCTTTACAAATAATCGTTTCAAGCCATTAGCAGTTACATAAATCTTTTCGTGAGTATTGCTAAACGAAGTATTGGGCTTATAATAAACATCCAGCAAGCCATCATGCACGTCTGTAACAATGTAGGAAAGAACATTATCATCAGCTTCTACTTTTACAGATGTATTATCACCGTTCATAATTTCAACATCCATAGAGCCTGATGTTTGTACACCATCAAATTCATTTACATTCCTTGTTTCCGTTATAATGTTGCCGCTGCCGTTAATACTATTGCATGAACAGGTTATTAAAGCAGAGAAAACAAAAATTAAATATTTCATGAGATTGATTTAGCGCAAATGTATAAAACGATTGTAACACAAAACCATCAGCTAAACTCTTTACCTTCGCAGCCAAATGACAGAAAAAATTATTATTCTCGATTTTGGATCTCAATATACCCAGTTAATTGCCCGTGCGGTAAGAGAGGCAAATGTTTACTGCGAGATTTTACCTTATCAAAAACAAATACCAATTGACAAAGGCTTAAAAGGCATAATACTTTCTGGTTCGCCATTTTCAGTGAATGAAGAGTTTGCACCTTCTGTGGATATTGAATCGTTTACGAATATAATACCTGTGCTGGGAGTATGTTACGGTGCTCAGCTTGCTGCAAAAAAGTTCGGCGGCATAGTTGAAAAAAGCGATAAAAGAGAATATGGACGGGCAACTTTAAACGTTGTTAAAAGGGGCGAGCTGCTTAATAACATTTCACAAAATTCACAGGTGTGGATGAGCCATAGCGATACAATAAAGAAATTACCCGGGGGTTTTGAACTTTTGGGTACAACGGAAAGTATACCTGTAGCTGCTTTTAAAGGAACCATCCAAGGCACGTCTGCATTTTATGGCTTGCAGTTTCATCCCGAAGTATATCATTCAACTGAAGGAAAAAAAATTATAAGAAATTTTTTGGTAGATATATGCCATTGCTCTCAAGACTGGACGCCGGCTCATTTTATTACGGATACCATTGAAGCATTAAAAAAACAAATTGGTGAAGGCCGTGTAATCATGGCCATGAGCGGCGGTGTTGATTCAACAGTTGCAGCAACTATAATTCATAAAGCAATTGGTGAAAATCTTTATGGCATTTTTGTAGATAACGGTGTGTTGAGAAAAGATGAGTTTGAGCAAGTACTAACAACCTGTGATGAATTAGGTCTTAATATAAGGGGAGTGGATGCCAAAGAACATTTTTATACCAAGCTTGCCGGCAAAGTAAGTCCTGAAGAAAAAAGGAAAATAATCGGGAAGTGCTTCATTGATATCTTTGATCAGGAAGCGCATACTATAAATGATATTGATTTTTTAGCACAGGGAACTATTTATCCTGATGTGATAGAATCAGTTTCGGTGCATGGGCCATCCGTTACTATTAAATCTCATCATAACGTCGGCGGCTTGCCTGAGATGATGAAGTTGAAGCTAGTTGAGCCTTTGAGATTTTTGTTTAAAGATGAAGTAAGAAAAGTTGGCGCAGAGTTGGGCATACCAGATCATGTACTTTCCCGACATCCATTTCCAGGGCCTGGGCTTGCAATAAGAATTTTGGGAGAAGTAACCGAAGAAAAAGTGCAAATGTTGCAACAGGCAGATGACATATATATTAATGCTTTGCGAAAACATGATTTATATGCAACCGTTTGGCAGGCAGGCGCAATCTTACTTCCGGTAAAAAGTGTTGGCGTAATGGGAGATGAAAGAACATATGAGTTTACCCTTGCTTTAAGAGCTGTTACCTCCATAGATGGCATGACGGCTGATTGGGCGCATTTACCTTATGAATTTCTAGCCGCGGTTTCTAACGAAATAATAAATACAGTGAAAGGGATTAACCGGGTAGTTTATGACATTAGCAGTAAACCACCGGCAACAATTGAATGGGAATAAAATTGTACTCTTAAATTATTACCACACTATGAAGAAAAAAGTGACTGTTTTATCAATTATTTCTCTTTGCGTCGCCTGCCAAACAATTCTTGCTCAAAATATATTCGATACTACAAAATCGAAAGTTTATAGGATAGCCGTTTTTGCGCCGCTTTACCTGGATTCAGTTTTTACTCCCGATAATAAACTACGCAATGATAAAGCAGTGCCGAAATTTGTAGTGCCAGCCCTTGAATTTGTACAAGGCGCACAAATTGCTTTTGATAGCCTGGCAGTCGATAATCAACATGTTGAAGCTTTCATATATGATACTAAATCGTTCACAGAACCGCTAACACAGTTGATACAAAATAAAAAACTGGATAGTATTAATCTTATCATCGGATCTGTGAGAGATATGGATTTTAAACAACTTGCTGATTATTCATTATACAAAAACATACCTTTTATTTCGGCTACTTTCCCTAATGACGGAGGAATTACCGGCAACCCCTTCTTGGTAATTATGAACTCGACTTTAAAAGCTCATTGCGAAGGAATTTATAGTTATATCTTGCAAAACCACGGAACTGATAAAGTTTATCTGGTAAGAAAATCTGGTGCACAGGAAGATAAGATTGCTTCTTATTTCAAGTTGTTAAACGAACAGGAAGGCAAGCCACTGCTCAATATTCAAACTATTAATTTCGACAGCAGCTTTTCTGTTTTTTCATTGAAGAAAAAACTAGACAGCAACCGCAGCTCTGTATTAATTGGTGGCAGTCTTGATGAAGCGTTCGCTAAAAACCTGGCCAGTGTTTCTTATACAATTAAAAAAAGTTACCCGCTTACATTAATTGGAATGCCCAATTGGGATGGCTTTAAATCTTTTGCAAAGTCTGAGGCTTTGAAAGACTTCCCTATTTACTTCACAACTCCTTATTATAATCCTAAAACAAATTCACTCAACAACATGTTGGAAGATGAATATAACAGGCGTTTTAAAACCCGGCCAAGTGATATTGTTTGTAAAGGTTTTGAAAGCGCCTATTACTTTAGTAATTTGTTAATCAGGTATCCTAACGACTTTATGCTGCACTTGAATGATAATTCGTTGAAGATATTCAATGAATATAACTTCAAATCGGTGGCGTCTCAAACCGGTTCCATTCCTGACTATTATGAAAACAAGCATTTGTATATCATGAGAATTATGAACGGCGTGGTTTCCCGTGAATGGTAAAAAATATCTTGCAAACTTCTTTCAGTTAGCTCTTTAATACAAATACCTTAAAGGTGTATTAATGTATATTTTTGCAGATATAACAACATATTATATACATATATGAACCTTATAAGCTTTACCGATAAAGGTCTTTATTGTTCGCAGGGGAATTTTTATATAGATCCCTGGAAACCTGTTGATAAAGCTGTGATCACTCATGCCCATAGCGATCATGCAAGATGGGGTTCTAAAAATTATCTGTGCCATCATTACAGCAAACCGATTTTACAATTGCGATTAGGTGACAACAACTACCAATCTGTTGAGTGGGGTGAACCAATAACAATGAATGGCGTGAATATTTCCCTTCATCCTGCTGGGCACATTATTGGCTCATCTCAAATTCGTGTAGAATACCAGGGTGAGGTGTGGGTGGTGAGTGGCGATTATAAAACAGAAGATGATGAATTGAGCGGAAAATTTGAGCCAATCAAATGCAACACATTCATCACCGAATCAACTTTCGGCTTACCCATTTACAACTGGAAGCCTCAGCAGCAAATCTTTGAAAACATAATAGATTGGATTGCCAGGAATAAAGAAAGTGGAAAAACAAGTGTATTGCTTGCATACAGTTTAGGCAAGGCTCAGCGTGTATTACAGCATTTAAAAGAGACAACGCAAACGATTTATGCACACGGTGCTATTTTTAATACGCAGCAAACTCTTATTGATGCCGGCTGGAAATTGACTGAAGTAGTAAAAGTTGTTCCTGAAACTCCCAAAGAACTTTTGAAAGGAACGGTAGTGATAGCGCCGCCAAGTGCAGATGGAACCCCGTGGATGAAAAAGTTCGCTCCATACTCCGTTGGGGTTTGCAGTGGATGGATGCAGGTACGCGGCCATATGCGAAGGCGTAATGTAGATGCCGGGTTTGCACTTAGCGATCATGCAGACTGGAACGGTTTAATTGAAAGTATAAAAGCAACTAATGCAGAAAAGGTTTTTGTAACACATGGGTTTCAATCTGCATTTAGCCGTTATCTTAATGAACAAAATATTGCAATAGCCGCAGAAGTAAAAACGGAATTTGGAACAGAAGATGAAGAAGCGCCGGCGGTTGTGCAGGAAGAAAACATTGCTGCAGGCATAAGTGATTTAGAAAACATACCTGAAGTAGAAAATTAACAAGCTAAATTGAACATGCAGCAACAAGAGCAGTTTATAAATGATGACGACATTGTAGGGCAAAGCGGTAATGGACTTGCAATGTTTTCAGCTTTAGTTACAAAAATAAGTTCCTCAACAAAAACAAATGATAAGCTGGAATCACTTGCAGAATATTTTACACTTGCAGAGGATAAAGATAAAGTCTGGGTGATAGCTATTTTTTCCGGCCGGCGACCAAAGCGAATAGTAAGTTCTACACTGCTTTCGGAATGGTGCATTGAACTCTCAAACCTAACGCCATGGCTGTTCCTGGAATGTTACAGTACCGTAGGTGACTTGGGTGAAACCATTGCACTGCTGCTGCCTGAAACGCTGAATAAACAAAATAAAGGAGAAACTCTTTTTTACTACCTGGAAAAGTTTATCGAAATAGAAAAGCAGGATGAGGCAATAAGAAAAAAGTTCATTCTCGATAGTTGGGAACAAATGAATATCAGTGAACGATTTGTTTTTAATAAACTCATCACTGGTAATTTCAGGATTGGTGTTTCACAGAAAATGATGGTGAATGCGCTTGCTAAAATTGTTGAACATTCATCATCTGTAATTGCACATCATATCAGCGGAAACTGGGATCCGGTTACTACAACGTTTGCAGAATTAATAAGTGCTGATACAGTTTCAACAGACAATTCAAAGCCTTACCCATTTTACCTTGCCTATGCCCTGGAAGAAGAGCCGCAGGTTTTAGGCGAGCCAATTGAGTGGCAGGCAGAGTGGAAATGGGACGGCATCCGGGGCCAAATGATAAAACGAAATAACGAATTGTATGTATGGAGCCGTGGCGAAGAATTGATGACTGAAAAATTTCCTGAATATCATATTTTAAAAGATCTTTTACCGGATGGCGTCGTGTTGGATGGGGAAATTATTCCTGCAGAAGATGGAAAGCCATTGCCTTTTGCAATCTTACAAACAAGGATAGGTAGAAAAAATATTACGAAGAAACAGTTACTGGATGCGCCAATTTGTTTTTTTGCTTATGATCTATTGGAATACGAAGGTGTTGATTGGAGACATAAAATATTAATGGAAAGAAGAGAGCAACTTGAAGATATCTTAAGATCAATTAACCAGCGTTCAATTCAAATTTCAGAGATAATTCAATTTACTGATTGGAAGCAATTAGAGGAGCTTAGAAGAAGGTCACGCGAGATGAAGAGCGAAGGCATAATGCTAAAAAGAAAAACTTCTGTTTACCAGGTAGGAAGAAAAAGAGGCGATTGGTGGAAATGGAAGATTGATGCATTGACAATTGATTGTGTTATGGTATATGCACAAAAAGGAAGTGGCAGAAGAAGTGGCTTGTATACCGATTATACTTTTGCAGTTAAAGATGGAGATAACCTGGTAATATTTACCAAGGCATATTCAGGACTTACAGATAAAGAATTTGCACAGGTAGATAATTTTGTAAAGCGAAACTCCATTGAAAAATTTGGTCCGGTAAGAACCGTGAAACCAGAACTTGTTTTTGAAATTGCTTTTGAAGGTATCGCTGCAAGCAATCGGCACAAAAGCGGCGTAGCACTACGTTTCCCCAGGATAAGCCGGTGGAGAAAAGATAAGAAAGCAGATGAAATAAATACCATTGAAGACTTAAAAGCAATGCTGAAGATGTATGGCAAATGATTAGTAATTATTTAAATTTGTAACAACATGAACATTACCAAAGAATACATAATTTCCTCATTAAAGAAAGAGAAATTCATTTTACAAAATGACTTGAGCATTAAAAATTTAGCACTTTTTGGATCTTATGCAAATAACTCTCAAAGGGAGGATAGTGATATTGACTTTTTAATTGAACTTAAAGAAATAAGCTACAATCATCTTTGCAAAGCATATTCTTTTTTAGAAAAAAAATTTCCCGGCAAAAAAATTCAACTTACACGTAGAGGCCCGCATCTTTCTAAAAACTTTCTGAGTTCAATTGAAAATGATCTTATTTATGTCTAACATACAGCACAGATTAAGTTTGATTCTAAAAGCGATAGACATCATCGAAAAGAGAATGAAAAAAATTGAAATCGCTGACGATTTTATAAAGAATGATGAAAATGATACTATTCTTGATTCGATAAATGCAAGGCTTCAAAGTATTGGGGAAAACGTAAACAAAATTGAAAGAGCAAATAGGAATTTTTTTAATGCAAATTTACAAATAGACCCGGTACCCATAATTGATTTTAGGAATATTATTTCACATGAATATGAGTTATTGGATTATGAGATGATTTTTAAAATCTGTGTTGAAGATCTTCCAATTCTAAAACAAAAGATCGAAACCTATTTATCAAACAATAATGAAGCTGTTTGATACGAAGGGCTATATTGTAATTCAGCAATGGCTTGCATCTAAAGGCTTTAAACCCTTTACTTTCCAGGAACAAACATGGCAACAAATAATTGAAAAAAAATCCGGGCTTGTTAATGCACCAACGGGTTGCGGTAAAACGTTTTCTGTTTTTTTAGGAGCTTTAATTGACTTTATAAATCTTTATCCAAAAGATTATAAAACAAAAAACAAAAATGGCCTCCAACTCTTATGGATAACGCCTTTGCGTGCCTTGGGTAAAGACATACATAGGGCCATGCAGGAAGTGATTGAAGAACTTGGTATGACCTGGAAAGTTGGGATTAGAAATGGCGACACTGATATAAATGAAAGACAGAAGCAAAAACGGCACATGCCGGAAGTGTTGCTTATAACTCCGGAAAGTTTGCAACTATTATTAGCCCAAAAAAATTATCCGGATGTATTTACAAATTTAAAAATAATTGCAGTTGATGAGTGGCATGAGTTGCTTGGCAGCAAACGCGGAGTGCAGGTAGAATTAGCTATTTCAAGGTTAATAGGTTTGAATTCAAAAGACAAAACAACCAGGTCCGTAATAAACATTTGGGGTATTTCAGCAACCATCGGCAACCTTGAGCAAGCTAAAGATGTATTGCTTGCCCCGCTAATGTTTGCAGATGGTTATCAAACAAAAAATAAATCAGAAGAGCCACAAATCATTTCTGCCGAAATAAAAAAAAGAATAGAAATAGAATCAGTTCTGCCTGATGAAATTGAAAAGTTTCCGTGGGCTGGTCATTTGGGAATTAAACTAGTTGATAAAGTAATTCCTATCATCCTGCAAAGTACTACTACGCTAATTTTCATTAACACACGGGGGATGAGTGAAATGTGGTACCAGGCAATAATAAATGCTTGCCCTGATTTAGCTGGTGCTGTTGCCTTACATCACGGAAGTATTGAACAAGATCTCAGGTTTTGGGTTGAGGAGAACCTTCATACCGGAAAATTGAAAGCAGTTGTATGCACAGCAAGTCTGGACCTTGGCGTTGATTTCAGGCCGGTTGAAACAGTGATACAGGTTGGCTCGCCAAAAGGCGTAGCCCGGTTTTTACAAAGAGCAGGACGTAGTGGCCATCGGCCTGATGCAACAAGTAAAATATATTTTTTACCAACCCATTCTTTGGAACTGGTTGAAGCTGCAGCGTTAATTCATTGAAAGCAGGGAACCCAGAATTTTATGCTTTGATGTGCTTATACAATACCTCAGCACACTTGCCATATCCGATGGCTTTAATCCTGAAGAAATATATAAAGAGATACAATCTACATATTGTTACAAAGAGATAACTAAAGATGAATGGCAACAAATACTTCACTTTATAACCGCTGGTGGCGAGGCTTTACAGCATTACGATGATTTTAAAAAAATA
>CAXSEB010000047.1:0-6870 GCA_964235805.1 uncultured Chitinophagaceae bacterium
GCGTTATCATAATTATTGATATTGAGCTTTTCCATCACCATGTGTACACCGCGGTCCACAAGCTTTTCATTGTTGAGCTGCATATTAACCATCTTATTATTTTCCACACGTCCAAGTAAAATCATTACAGAAGTGGAGATCATGTTTAGCACAAGCTTTTGCGCAGTACCGCTTTTCATCCTTGTACTTCCGGTAACAAACTCAGGGCCTGCAATTACTTCAACAGCAAACTCTGCAACTTTGCTAACGGGGGAATTAGGATTACAGCAGATGCTGCCGGTTGTAATATTATTTTCAAAGCATTTTTGCAGAGCGCCAATAACATAAGGCGTAGTACCGCTTGCTGCAATTCCAATTACAACGTCTTTATTATTAATAGAATGCTCTTGCAAATCTTTCCATCCTTGCTCTGTGTCGTCTTCTGCAAATTCTATGGCTTCTGTAATGGCTTTGTTTCCTCCGGCAATAATTCCAACTACTAAATCCCTGGACACGCCAAAAGTTGGCGGGCATTCACTTGCATCAAGAATGCCTAAGCGGCCGCTTGTTCCGGCACCTAAATAAAAAAGTCTTCCGCCTGTTAACATTTTATCAGCAACAGCAAATACCAATGCTTCAATTTCAGGTATAACTTTTTTTATCGCTCGCGGTACTTTTTTATCTTCTTTATTAATGTTCGTAAGGATATCCTTGATCGACATCTTTTCCAGGTGCCGGTAAGGTGATGGCTGTTCTGTAATCTTTTCAAAAGACATTACCTGGTTCGAATTTGAATTTTTCTATAAAAATCCAATGCTTAGTATTTAGTTAGAACTAAGATCATTTAGAATCATTGTGAGTGCTATAATCAGCTCCCCACATTTTATAACGATCATATAATGCTGGTAATCTTTGCTGAAAATTTTCCCAGTTTCGCTTTTCTTTTGGGCTCCATGCTACTTCGCTCAATGCGCTCATTCGCGGAAAAACCATGTATTCAACTTTGTTGCCGTTTGTAATATACTCTGTCCATAGATTTGCCTGCACACCTATTATTCGTTTGGCTTCGTTATTATTTAAGGCAGGCGGAAACGGCTCATAATTATAAACCTTCTCCAGCGGTATAAAGCCGCCAATAGTAAGGCTGTCCTCATTTTTTGTTTGAGAATAATCAAAATAAACATAAGTGTTTGGTGTCATTATTACATCATGATCTTGTTTTGCCGCGGCTATTCCGCCTTCTTCGCCACGCCAGCTCATTACTGTGGCATTAGGCGCAAGGCCGCCTTCCAGTATCTCGTCCCAGCCAATTATTTTTTTGCCTTTACTGTTAATATATTTTTCCATCCGTTGAATGAAATAACTCTGCAGGCCATGTTCGTCCGTTAAATTTTTATCCTTTATAAGTTGCTGGCAAAATGGAGATCGCTTCCATGATTCTTTAGGGCATTCATCTCCGCCAATATGTATATACTTTGATGGAAACAACGGAATAACTTCGTCAAGCACATCTTGCAGAAAACTGAAAGTAAACTCTGAGGGGCAGAACACATCCGGAAAAACGCCCCATGTTTGTTGCACCTGTTTGCCTGAACGACTTCCGGCCCAGGGCGTAGTTTCGGCCACTTTTGTTGGCTGGTCAGGAAAGCAACTAAGTTGAGGATAAGCTGCTATTGCTGCTGAAGCATGCCCTGGCATTTCAATTTCAGGGATAACGGTAATGTATCTTTCTGCCGCATATTTTACAACATCTTTTATCTCTTCCTGTGTGTAAAATCCGCCATAACGAAGGCTGTCATTGCCTTTGCCCGGATACTTGCCAATTATAGTTCCATTTCTATAACCGCCTACAGAAGTTAGTAGCGGGTACTTTTTAATTTCTATGCGCCATCCCTGGTCTTCAGTTAAGTGCCAATGGAAATAATTAAATTTTTGATACGCCAGGTAATCAATATATCTTTTTACAAAGTCAACATTAAAGAAATGCCTGCCCACATCAAGATGCATTCCACGGTAGCCAAAACGGGGATAATCTGTTATTTTTAACTGGGGAATTTCTAATCGCTGATTTCCGGTTGCCGATTTGGAATTATTAGAAGGTAATAATTGAAGTAAGGTTTGTATACCATAAAAAACGCCTTCTTCATTATCGCCTGCAATAGAAACGCTGTTGCTGTTCACTTTCAATGTATAAGCGCCTTTTAAGGGTTTATCCATTCTTTCAAAGTTAAGAACAACAGCATTTTTTGAAGAAGATTTGTTTGTAATGTTTAGTTTAATACCATACATATTTTGCAGGTAATCATTAAAAAGACGTGCAGTGTTTTGCAGCCTGCTTGCCTCTAAAACAATTACGGTATTTTTAGTAAGAGTGAAATTTGAACCACCTAAAACTTTTATTTCTGCAGGCGTTGGTAAGATATTTATTTGATTTATGTTCTGAGACATAGCGTGAAAACAATTAAAAATCAGTAGAGCCAACAAGGATTTTTTCATATAAATTACTTTATAACAGGTAATATAATTTTTGAATTGTGTATACCATTATGGTAGATTCGAATCGTTGCTTTTTGAAAATCACTTTCTGCAGCATCGGGTATACGAATAAATTTTTGCGGATTCAAATCAACTAAGGGAAACCAACTGCTTTGTACCTGCACCATAATCCGATGGCCCGTTTTAAATGTATGGGCAACATCATTCAGGTAAAATTTTACTTCACTTATTTTATTCGGCTCAAATGCTTCAGGTTTTTCGTAGCTATTCCTAAATTTTCCCCGCATTACTTCAGCCCTTACCAGGCGCTGAAACCCAGCCATGGTAGTGACTTTAGCCATTTCTGCAGAGTTAGTAGCGCTATCAGGCAATACATCAATTAACTTAACAATAAAGTCAGCATCTGTGCCGGTAATGCTTACAAAGAGATCAGCAGTTATCTTACCGGCCAGTGTGATATCGTTACTTAAAATGCCGGTTTCGTAAACTACCACATCTGGTCTTGTTGAAGTGAAACGCTGATCTTCAACCATGTATTCATTGTTTCTTCCACTATAAATTCCATTTGTATATGGCACTGGTTTTTTAGGATCGCTTATATACTCATCGAAACTCTGTTCAGCCAAATTTCTTTCAAGAGAGAGCTTTCCGCTGTCGTTAAAATAATAATCTGTAGAAACTATATTTGATGGTGGCCATGTATCATAATTTTTCCATTGATTGGTTCCTGTTTCAAATACCGTAGCTTCTGCCACATTAAAGCTTCCTTTGTTCTTTAGATAATAATTAAAAAATTTTGTTTGTAAAGAATCCTGGAAATACTTGCTGGTATTACTTCCAAAGTTGTAAGTACCAAATTTTGACCATTCCTTCGATGCCCAGGCACCGTGTGTCCACGGGCCCATTACAAGCCTGTTATTATTTTTTGGACTTTGTTTTTCTATTGCTTCGTAAGTGTGCAATGCGCCGAAAAGATCTTCAGCATCAAACCAGCCACCTACTACTAATGTTGGGATAGAAATGTTTTTAAGATGCTGTCTTATATTTCTCGATTGCCAATAATCATCATAAGTGTCATGTTGCAAATACTCGTTCCAAATATAGCTTTGATGATTAAAATATTCAGATGCTTGAGTGTTTTTAAGAGGACCTAAATTTAGAAAGAACTGGTAAGCATCTTTGTAGTTAACTTTAAAAGTTTCAGTGCCATAATCCTGAACAGGTCCGCTTACAGGCTTACCAAAATAGTTCATGAAATCAAAATTATCGAGAAGGAAAAAAGCGCCGTTGTGGTTGGCATCATCTCCAATGAACTCGTCTGTTACCGGCGCCTGTGGACTAACTGCTTTTATTGCAGGGTGGGCGCCAGGCAAAGAAGCTGTGGCATAAAAACCGGGATATGAAATTCCATATAATCCCACACGCCCGTTATTGTTTTTGATATTTTTTACAAGCCAGTCAACAGTTTCATAAGTATCACTGCTTTCATCAACATCCTTTTTACCTTTATTGGCTATGTGTGGAGTTACTTCAAGATTGTGCCCTTCACTCATGTAACGTCCTCTTACATCTTGCCAAACAAAAATATATTTTTCTTTTGTGAGATGTACATTGGGGCCTATCCTTCTGCTGTAATTACCTGCACCATAAGGCCCCGATGAATAAGGCGTTCTTTCTATAAGAAATGGATATTTTTGTGACTGGTTTTTTGGTATATATATTATTGTATAAAGCTTTATTCCATCTTTCATTTTTATTGTGGTATCAACTTTAGTATAATTCTCTTTAATAAAAATTGCAGTGCTGTCAACGGCCTGCCCTTTTACATTTGATATCATTAAAAAGGCAATTAATAGACTCTTTATATGCATATTATTTGATGGAATTTAATACCGGTAAAATAATTTTACTTGCATTGTCGGCGCTATGATATATTTTGATCGATGCTTTTTGAAAATCTTTATCATCAGCATGATAGATGTCAATAAACTTTTGCGGATTTCTGTCAGCCAGCGGAAACCAGGTGCTTTGTACTTGTATCATTATCCTGTGGCCTTTTTTAAAGGTGTGGGCAATATCCGGCAATTCCCATTTTACTTCAGTAATTTTATTGGGAACAAAAGGCTCAGGTTTTTCAAAGCTGTTCCTGAATTTTCCTCTCATAATCTCACCACGTACAAGCATTTGATAACCTCCCATAGGATAATTTTTTCCATTACTTTTTAGTGCTGTGTCATATTCAAAATTATTAGGAAACTCATCTATTAGCTTTACAACAAAGTCAGCATCAGAGCTACTTATGCTTACCTGCAAATCTGCAAGTACAGGACCGGTAACGGTTATATCACTGGTTAATGAATCACTTTCATAAGTTAAAACATCGGGCCTTCTTGATGCAAACCGTTGGTCATCGGTCATGTATTCCCGTGTTCGTTGTTCATGTACATCTTCCGTGTAAGGAACAGGATGAGCCGGGTCGCTGATATATTCATCGAAGTCTGCAGAGCTTTTATTGGGAGTAAAAATGGTGGAAATATTATCACTTATTGACTTTATTTTATCGCCAATTGTTTGTGACTTATTACCGGTGGATTGAACGGCAGGTGCTGTAAAAGAAATTTTGTTATTTGTTGTGAAATAGAGATTTGTATTAACGGCATCTTTTGGCGGCCATTGAGCAAATTTTTTCCAGGTATTTTGGCCGGTTATAAAGATGTTAGCTTCAGCAATTTCATATATATTCCCTTTACCTTTTAAATAGTAATTAAAGAAGGGAACTTCTATATGTTGCTGATAATATTCTGAAGTATTACTTCCAAATCTTACATTACCTAAATAACTTCCTTCCCTGCTCCATTGGCCGTGATACCATGGCCCCATCACTATACTGCTATTAGTTTGCGGACTTTGACTTTCACATGCTTTATAAGCGTTCCATGCGCCATAGCAATCTTCTGCATCAAATAATCCGCCTACCCAAAGCATTGCAGGTTTTACATTGTACAATCCAGCTCTTGCATTACGTGCCTTCCACCAATCATCATAATTAGGATGCTGGTAAAGCTCATGCCAGAATTTGATGCTGTCGCCAATCATCTTATCTAAATTTTTTATTGCTCCTGCCTGTAAGTAAAATTTATAATTGTCTTTTACCGGTGTGATAAAACCTTCTCCATAATCCATAGTCGGTTTAGGATGAGGCTTACCAAAAGTTGGGTAAAAAGAAAATCCATCCATAGCAAAGAAAACACCCTTGTGATGAAAGTCATCTCCAATAAACCAATCCGTTACCGGCGCCTGCGGGCTTACCGCTTTTAATGCAGG
Organism: uncultured Chitinophagaceae bacterium; assembly: GCA_964235805.1. Taxonomy (GTDB): domain Bacteria; phylum Bacteroidota; class Bacteroidia; order Chitinophagales; family Chitinophagaceae; genus Ginsengibacter. Next base: position 5,800 of record CAXSEB010000047.1, read on the forward strand.
ATGTGCGCTGAGAGCAGCTTCTGTTGAATAGAAGCCGGGATATGATGTTCCAAATACACCAACCTTTCCGTTATTACCAGCTATGTTTTTTACCAGCCAGTCAATAGTATCATAAGAGTCACTGGCTTCATCAATCTGTTTATCTTTTTTATTTTTTAAAAACGGACGAACATCCATAAACTCACCTTCACTCATGTAGCGTCCGCGTACATCCTGTAATACTATAATATAATTTTCTTTTGCATACGCTATGTGGTAACCTTTCCAGAGTTGTATAAATTTATCCTCTCCATAGGGCTTACACGAATACGGAGTTCTTGTCATTAATATCGGGCGCTTTTCTGTTACATTTTTGGGTATGTAAATCGAAGTAAAAAGCTTTACTCCGTCTCTCATAGTTATAAGCTTTTCCATTTTGGTATAATTGTTTACAAACCATGTGCTATCGGCATTCTGCGCAATAACATGAAGTGAAAAAGATATCGTAAGAACCAGGAAGGCTAATTTTTTCATCAACGTAATTTTTGAAATTTAAATGTAAACAAACTAACTTGTATGTATGAATATAAACGAAGAAGTGATACAAACTTTTTATAGCGCTTTTGCAAAGAGGGATTATATAACTATGCAGAGCAGTTACGCTGATGAAGCCGTTTTTAACGACCCGGTTTTTGGTATTCTGCATGATGACCAGGTAAGAACAATGTGGCAGATGCTTTGTACAAATGCAAAAAATTTTTCATTACAATTTGATTCGGTACTGGCAGATGATGAATATGGATCATGCTGCTGGCAAGCTACTTATACGTTCTCGAAAACCGGCAGGAAAGTTATTAATAAGGTGAAGGCGCACATGCGTTTCAGGGATGCAAAAATAATTGAGCACACAGATGAATTCGATTTGTATAAATGGAGCAGGCAGGCCTTTGGAGTGCAGGGATTATTATTAGGGTGGAGTGGATTTATGAAAAATAAAATCCGTTACCAGTCTCTTACCAACTTAAACAATTTTAAAAGCTAATCAGGCGCAACCCTTGATATTTTAAGTGTGTTAGTAGGTAAATGAAGATT
>CAXSEB010000047.1:6880-11396 GCA_964235805.1 uncultured Chitinophagaceae bacterium
ACCTGTATTAACCACAAGATCCCCATCTTTTAAGTAACCGGCTTTCTTTAGAATATTAATTTCGTCGTAAATAATATTATCAAGGCTTTCTTCTTCATTGTAATAAAGAGCTTTTACGCCCCAGCTCAGGCTAAGCTGGTTTATAAGAGCCTTCTCCTTACTAAAAATATATAAAGATGATTTGGGGCGATAACTGCTTAACACAAAAGCTGTATAACCACTTTGCGTCATTCCTACCAAGGCTTCTGCATGTGCATCCTGTGCAAGTTTGCAGGCACTGTAACATAACGCATCACTTAAAAAAGAAGGCGAATGCGGCTGTGGAGCAAGTATATCATCCCGGTTGTAATCATAAGCTGTTTTTTCTATCTCCATAATAATTTTACTCATGGTTTCAACAACCAGTGTGGGATGCATGCCTGTGGCTGTTTCACCACTTAGCATTACAGCATCGGCACCTTCAAGCACTGCATTGGCAACATCGCTTATTTCGCTGCGGTTTGGCTTTATTCTTTCTATCATGCTTTCCATCATTTGCGTAGCAACAATAACCGGCTTTGCCCGATGCATGCATTTTCTTATAAGTTCTTTTTGTATCAATGGAACCTTTTCTACAGGCAGTTCTACACCAAGGTCGCCACGTGCTATCATTATACCATCGCTTTCAATAATGATGTCCCTGATATTTACTAACGCTTCGGGCTTTTCAATCTTTGCTATTACCTTGCTTTTACAATTATGTTCCTTTAAAATAGATTTTAATTCGGTGATATCTTTAACCTGTCGTACAAATGAAAGTGCTATCCAGTCAACACATTGTTCTATTATAAAATGAAGATCAACAAGATCTTTTTCTGTTAAAGCGGGCAGCGAAATTTTAGTATCTGGCAGGTTAATCCCTTTTTTTGAAGATAGTATACCACCCATTACCACAACTACCTTTACATCGTTAGAAGGTAATATTTCGGTAACTCTTACCTCGAGTTTTCCATCATCAATCATAATGAGATTACCCGGCTTAACATCAGAATGAAGATTGGGATAACTTACATAAATCTTTTCCATTGTGCCAACGCATTTCTCATTGGTAAAGGTTAAGATATCGCCGGGATTAATTTCCAGTGCATTATTTTCAATTTCACCAACTCTTAATTTTGGCCCTTGCAGATCAGCAAGTATGGCAATATTGTAAGGCTCAAGATTATTTATTTCCCTTATCAGGTTTATAATTCTTGTTTTGTCTTCATGGCTGCCATGAGAAAAATTTAACCTGAATACATTTACTCCTGCTTTTACAAGGTCAAGTAATTTTTCATATGTATCGCAGGCCGGGCCCACAGTAGCAACTATCTTAGTTCGTTTTATAGCATGTTCTACACTTGCCTGTACATCTTTTGTACTTTGCAGGTAGTTGCTTAACGTTTTTGGCATCTTCATTTGCTATAAATTATTGGTAATTAGTTATGTAATTGCTGAGGAACTTTATTATAGCCCTGGCTAATCTTGTTGTATAAAAACCGATTAGTATCTTTTGTATTAATTGGCAATCTGTTAACCAGCACTTTAATTGTATTAAGTAATTTTAGCTTGATAATATTTTCACTATCGTCATCCACTCTTCATTAATTCTTTGTTTCTTTTTAACTGCCTCGTTAAGTGGAATATAATGCATACGATTATTTATAATGCCAACAAAAACGTTATGGCGTCCCTCTATCAGGCATTCAACAGCTGCAAACCCCATCCTGCTGGCAATTACACGATCAAAACAGCTTGGTGCACCGCCACGCTGGATGTGCCCTAAAACACAAACACGAACGTCTTGCATAGGCATTCTTTCCTTAATAATTTTTGCCACTTCATCAGCCCCGCCAAAACCATCGCCTTCTGCCACCACAATAAGATTTACCAGTTTATGCCTTCTTTCTTTTTCCGTCAGCGCTACAATAACTGCTTCTATATCTGTTCTTCTCTCCGGTATTAAAATATTTTCAGCACCTGTGGATATACCACTATGCAGGGCAATATATCCTGAATCCCGGCCCATTACCTCGATAATAAATAAACGATCGTGTGCATCCATGGTGTCCCGGATCTTATCAATAGCCTCAACTGCGGTGTTCACTGCAGTATCAAACCCAATGGTAAAATCTGTGCCCGCAATGTCCTTATCAATCGTGCCCGGCAACCCTATGCATGGAATATCATATTCATTACTAAAAATCTGCGCTCCTCTAAATGATCCATCACCTCCAATGATAACAAGAGAATCAATGCCATGCTTTTTCAAATGCTCGTAAGCCCTTTCTCTTCCTTCTTTTTTAAAAAATTCAAGACAACGGGAGGTTTTTAAAATAGTGCCTCCCCGTTGAATAATGTTAGCAACACTTTTACTATCCATCCTGCTAATATCACCTTCCACCATACCGAGATAGCCACGCCTTATTCCATATATATCCAGTCCGTAATAATTACCGGTTCTAACCACAGCCCTTATGGCGGCGTTCATACCAGGTGCATCGCCGCCAGATGTAAGAACACCTATTTTACTTACCGTTCTAACCATGTTTTAAAGAAAAGGAATTTATTTGAAAATAAACCTCATAAAATTTAAATGTGTCAAAACTACATATTTACATTGAAAGATAAAGTTGCGGTTTAAAGAGATACCACTTTATTTGTTTACCGAACAAAACTGAAATCGCTGCAATAAGCCTTTGCCTGCAGAAGGATAAAATATAAGAAATTAATACTTTTAGAATTTTAAATGTAACGACAATAAAGTAAATCATTTTGTTATGATGCCTAAAGCTAAAAATGTTGATGAATACATCGCCTTGTTTCCTGAACACACACAAAAATTGTTGGACCAGCTACGGGCAACCATTTTTAAAGCTGCCCCGGAAGCAGAAGAAGTGATAAGTTATCAAATGCCAGCTTATAAGTTTCACGGAATGTTGGTTTATTTCGCAGGCTATAAAAACCACATAGGCTTTTATCCCACAGCATCTGGTATTAAAATGTTTAAAGAAGAACTTTCTGGTTATAAAGGCGCAAAAGGTTCAGCGCAGTTTCCGCTTGATAAGCCACTTCCACTTGGTCTTGTGTCTAAAATCGTAAAATTCAGAGCGAAAGAAAACATTGAGAAAGCCAAAGCAGAAAAAACTTAACAAGCTTATTTACACACAGGAATATTAACTCGTCACTCCTCACCTTTCTTTATTGCACAATTGCAACAGCAATTATTGTGATCTATGTCAATATAATAAATTACCATAACTCAACAGATTACTCCTGCATTGTAATTAGTTTTACATAGAAGCTGCAAAACGTTTGCTTCCATTTGTAAAATATTAAACCATAAATTATGTCTCTAGTAAAATGGGTAATTGATCCGTCGCACAGCGAAGTAACCTTTAAGGTGAAGCATCTTATGATAACAACTGTTACAGGCTTCTTTAAAACGTTTAATCTTGAAGTAGAAACGGAGAATGAACACTTCGAAACTGCTAAAAAAATTGAGTTTACTGCTGATATTGACTCAATAGATACAAACAGTACTCAGCGTGATACACATTTAAAGTCTGCTGATTTCTTTAATGCAGAAGAACATAGCCAGTTAAAGTTTGTAGGCAATAAATACGAAAGAAATGGTGATGAGGCTGTTCTTCATGGCGACCTTACTATACGTGGTATTTCCAAACCCGTAACAGTAAAGGTTGAATACAGCGGAACTGTTGTTGATCCTTACGGGCAAACAAAAGCTGGCTTTACAGTTACAGGTAAAGTAAGCCGCAAAGAATTTGGCCTTACCTGGGATGCTGTTACAGAAGCAGGAAACGTTGTGGTAAGTGATGATATTAAAATACAAGCCGAAGTACAATTGATAAAGCAGGCGTAACATTTGGTGAGTGGCGAGTTGGCAATAATCAATTGTCAATGGCCAGTAACATTAAAGTTAAAAAACGCCTTGGCATTTACTATTATCAACTATCAATTATCAACTGTTAACTTATCACTATGAACCGGATTCTCGGGCTTCATCATATAACTGCTATAGCATCTGATGCTAAAAGTAATCACCGGTTTTATACAGATGTGCTTGGGTTAAGGCTGGTAAAAAAGACTGTAAACTTTGATGATCCTAAAACGTATCATTTTTATTATGGTGATGAAATAGGGCATGCAGGAACCATACTTACATTTTTTCCGTGGGCGGGCATAGGGAAAGGCCATACAGGAACCGGCATGGCAACTTCTATAGGTTATTCCGTACCAAAAGGAAGCCTGCAATTTTGGGAAGAGCGCTTCAAAGAGAACAATGTAAGCCATAAAAACATTGACCAGAGATTTGGAGAAGAGTTCTTGTCTTTTCAAGATCCTGATGGATTAAATATCGATCTTATAGTTGGCAACAATAATGATGAACGCAGGCCGTGGCAAACCGCAGGAGTAAGCGCAGACGAGGCTTTAAAGGGATTTCATAGAGTTACCCTGACACTTGAAAACGTAAAAA
>CAXSEB010000048.1:0-5964 GCA_964235805.1 uncultured Chitinophagaceae bacterium
ACGACGAGCTGGAGGTGAGTCGTCCGGGGCACCTCTTACCGGTCAGCCATATTTTATCTGAACGATGAACAAAAGAAAATAGCACAGGATTTAATCAGCGAAATGAATGCCTCGGGCGTATGGCCGGGCTCCATTGTGACCGAGGTGGCGGGTGCCTCTGACTTTTGGGACGCTGAAGAAGAGCATCAAAATTACCTGCGCAAACATCCTTATGGTTATACGTGCCACTATGTTAGACCTGATTGGCAATTGCCCGAGCTTAAGAAAGCGTAGGTGTTACTTCCTCCCTAAAATTGTTACCTATAATAGTTGACTGTTTGATTACTCTATTTCACAACTTTCTGAGAGCTTTTCAAACAATTTTCTTACTTCCTCTTCTCCTAAGCAAGTAAGAGCAAGATAAACGATAAATGCATGGTGAGGAAACTAAGACACTTACAAGGCCAAGATAATTAAGAACCTCTTCAGAAATGAATTACCAGGTTTACGTTATTGAACTATCTAAAAAAGTGTTTACTGAAAATACTAAATTCAGGATCGCTAATCCGCAATTCAATGGAGTGCTTCAATGTCTTTATGTAGGCATGACGAGTAAGACCCCGGCTGAACGATTAAAGCAGCATAAAACAGGATATATAAATAAGAAAGGCCATAAACTCTCAGCAAATATTGTTGAGAAGTATGGGACTTATTTACGTCCGAGCCTCTATGATCATATAAATGTAAAACCAATGACAAGGAACGAGGCTTTGAAAATGGAGGAAAGACTTGCTTTGGATTTAAGAAGTCAAGGGTATGCTGTATGGTTTAATTAATGTTTAAATGTTAATAATTATTCCCTTCTAAAAGTACTTGTTGCACTCAAAAATTTAAATACCCAATACCCTTTTATTTTCAGCAAATTATCATCTGTTAGCCATACCACTGAGTTCCATTTCTTTCCGTTTCTTGCATCGTAAATAACGCCATCCACATACTCATTTTCATCTCCGTCATAACGAAGGCCATTTACCACGTCCATACCCAGGAGCTTATTTGAACGTAAAGCGGGGTTGGGATTTTTTTCATCTTTATAATCACTGTTTCCATTCTTATCTTCCTTTAGCCATATAATTTTAGCCTTGAATTCTTCACTTTGCTTATAAACCTGGATCTTACAATTTCCGGCCGTAGTTATCCATGTGCCAAGTATAGCATCGGCGCCATTTTGTGCACAGCAAATAAATGCTGATATAGTGAAGAAAAACGTCGCAGTTGTTTGTTTCATATAATTATAGTAGATATTAAGTTCGCCTAATTAAACGTGTATTTACTTATTTGATATCATAATAAAAGCATAAATACATTATTAAACTGAAACAGTGGATATAGCCTCTTATTGTTTTAAGAACGAACTTTTTTTGGATAAAGGTGATTCCGGTAGAGGTTACATCATCTTTAATTGCATTACCAATTTGCTTGCCTTTACTATTTTGGGATTACTTGATATTCAGACTTCATAATTGCTCTGAATAAGTCATTGCTGTTGCAACAAATTTTTGTTGCTTATAGAATGATACTTATCATTAATTAAATAATTAGGTAGGATATTATGAATTCAAATATAGCCAGTTATGATTCAAATCATCTTTTGCTATTAATCGTCTATTGACATTTGCATTCGATTCCATCTGAACGAAGGAACGGTGTAAATATGAATAGTGCCATGTTATATATTTACTGTTTTTCTTTTGCCTTAGCAGCTATATGTACCAGGCGGGCAAACTGCCAGGATAACTATTTCAAAATCTCATCACAATTTAGAGTACGGCCGGAGTTTAGACACGGATATAAAACCCTTTCTCCCGATACCTCTTCCGGAGCATTTTTTATAAGCCAACGAGCCAGGTTAATTTTTGATTACAAAAAAGACAACATAACTCTATATACTTCTGTGCAGGATATAAGAACATGGGGTGATGAGGAGCCTCTGAAAGATAATCCCGGGTTGTCTGTTAACGAATTATGGGTGGAGCTTGGTCTGAAAAAAAACTTCTTTCTAAAATTGGGAAGACAGGAGTTAGTATATGATGATCACAGGTTGTTAGGAAATCTTGATTGGGCAAATTCAACGCGGTCACATGATGCTTTGGTTATAAAATACATCGATAAACAAAAGAAATTTAATTGGCACTTTGGAGGAGCTTATAATCAAAGTGGAGAGCCGCTTTTTGAAACCGGTTACAACCTTAAAAATTATAAATTCCTGGTATTTTCCTGGTTAAAAAAAGAGTTTAAAAACAGTTCTCTTTCTGCCACAGCAATCGTAAATGGCTTAAGCTCTGCGGTTGCAAATTCAGGAAGGTCAAAAGCCAGCTTTACTTTTGGCCCGTTGTATAATTTCCAAAACAACAACTTCAAAGCTTTACTTGGTACCTATTATCAAACAGGAAAAACAGAAAATAATTTATTGCTTGGTTCATACATGATCAACGCTTATGGAGAACTACACAATAAACAATTGCTTGTTGGTATTGGCTTTGATTATCTTTCCGGAAACAAGGATAATACACCTGTAAACCGCAGCCACAGCTTTTCTACCTTATATGCTACCAACCATAAATTTTATGGCTACATGGATTATTTCACCAATATCCCTGCAGATACTAAACAACATGGCTTAATAGATCCCTATCTGCGTATCGGTGTAGTATCGGCTAAAAGTTTAAGATCAACACTTGATGTGCATCATTTTTACCTTGCTAATACAATCGGTTCGGGCCTTTCCAAAATGCAAAAGCGGTTAGGTGATGAGTTTGATCTCTTAATGGAGTATCAGCCTTCAGCTATCATTAATGTACAAGCTGGATATTCTATGATGTTCGCCACAAAAAGTATGGAGGTTATAAAAGGCGGGAACAATAAAAATTACAATGGTTGGGCATTCATAGTGCTTAAGGTTTCTCCCACTTTTTTCTTATACAATTTTAAAAATTAATACTTACAAGATGAAAACGAAAGTTATTCTGTTGATAATGATTGTTGCGGCGGCACTTGGAACAAGCTGTAACAATGCCGGCGCTAATAGCGAAACAAATACAGTAAATGAAAAGGTAGACGGTGAGGAAACAGCACAGTTGTCTCTTGCACCCATGGTTCCCCCTCCTATTACAAGAACGCACGCAACCAAGGTGATCGTAAACCTAACCGTAGTGGAGCGCATTATGAAACTTGCCGATAGTACAGATTATATGTTCTGGACTTTCGGAGGCGCTGTGCCGGGCAATTTCATAAGAGTGCGGGAAGGCGACGAAGTACAATTAAATCTTACCAACGCTCCTGACAGTAAATTATCTCATAGTATCGATCTGCATGCAGTAAACGGTCCTGGTGGCGGCGCTGAGGCTTCCAACGTAGCTCCCGGCCATACTTCAACATTCCATTTTAAAGCATTGAACCCGGGCTTATTTGTTTACCATTGTGCTACTGCCCCTGTGCCTATGCATATTGCTAACGGAATGTATGGTTTAATACTTGTTGAACCTCGTGGCGGTTTACCGAAAGTAGATAGGGAATATTATATAATGCAAAGTGAATTTTATACTAAAGAAAGTTTTGGGTTCAAAGGCTTGCAACAGTTTGATGAGCAAAAGGGAATAAAGGAACAAGCAGATTATGTAGTATTTAACGGCCGCGTAAATGGTAACGCCGGGAAAAACGCTCTGCCGGCCAAGGTGGGAGAAACAGTAAGATTATTTGTTGGGAATGGCGGACCTAATCTCGTTTCCTCTTTTCATGTTATCGGTGAAGTGTTTGATGATGCATATTTAGAGGGCGGTACGGTTGTAAGCCATAACCTTGGTACAACATTAATACCTGCGGGCGGTGCTGCATTTGTAGATATGAAAATAAACATACCCGGCGTATATAATATTGTTGATCACTCTATCTTTCGCACATTCAACAAAGGCTGCCTTGCACAAATAAAAGCCACGGGGGGAAGAGATACAACTGTTTTTAGAAAGAATTAATATTAATCATTTACAAATGAGCTTATACGGTTTCAGATTATGAAAACAACTTTGGCTTTATTATTTTTCCTTAGCTTCTTTGTTTGTAAAAGCCAGCCTAAAATAAATAGGGATAGAGAAAAGAAAATGGTAAGAATAGAAGGAGGTAATTTCAAAACATTTTACGTTTCCAAAACTGATAAGCCAATTGTTATTAAGCCGTTTCTGTTGGACGAATGTGCGGTAACTAATGCAGAATTTCTTGAGTTTGTTAAAGCAAACCCCGGATGGAGCAGATCGAAAGTAAAAAGACTTTTTGCAGATGCTAATTACCTAAAACATTGGCAAGGTGATTTCAGCATTGGGAAGTCAAACCGAAACATATACAACTCCCCTGTTATAAATGTATCATGGTTTGCTGCAAGAGCTTATTGCGACTGGAAACATAAGCGTCTGCCAACCCTTGCTGAGTGGGAGGTTGCAGGAAACGCTCCTCCTAAAAATGAAAATTATGCTTCAGTAACAAATTACATAATGCATTGGTATGAAAAGCCGGCCTTGCCCGTATTGCCAAATGTAAAAACAACCTACAGCAATACTTATGGTTTGTACGATATGCATGGCCTTGTATGGGAATGGACATTTGATTTTAACAGCTTTATAAGCACTGGCGACTCACGAAACACCAGCAACGATGATGGCAATTTATTTTGTGCGGGCGCATCTATCAATGTAACCAACCTGGAGGATTACGCAGCATTTTTACGCTATGGTTTTCGTGGAAGTTTAAGAGGAAATTATTGCATATCGAGTCTTGGATTTAGGTGTGCAAAAAACATTAATTAAAACACACAATAAAAACTTTATGAAACTTATTATCACAATCATTTTGTTATCAGCCATTGCTTCTTTTAGTTGTAACAATGCCGGCCCATCTGTTGTAAGCAGCAAAGCTGAGCCAGCTGCTGCAAAACAAATAAGCATTAAAAGTAATAGTCCGGTTAACGCTGAAAGTCTTTTTATGATTACTGATACATTTAAAACACAAAACAAAAAAGATTTTGTTCTCTCTTCTTTAGCTGGCAAGCCAACTATTGTTGGAATGATGTTTACCAGTTGCGGCTATGCATGTCCACGTTTAACTGCTGACATAAAAAGCATTGCCGATAAATTAAAACAGGATAAACAAAAAGTAAATTTTGTACTTGTAAGTTTTGATACAAAAAGGGATAACCCTGATCAGCTTAAGAAGTTTTCAAAAGAAATGGGCCTGGATAATAACTGGATCCTGTTACATGGCAACGAACAAAGTGTAAGAACTTTATCAGTGCTGCTAAATGTACAGTTTGAAGAAGATGCAGAAGGCAACTTCTCTCACAGCAACCTGGTGTCTGTGCTTGATAAAAACGGGTTACTTGCTTTTCAAAAAGAAGGTTTGGAAGCAGACCATGCAGAAACCATTGGTAAGATTGAAAGGCTGTTGCAGTAAAAATCACCACTTCTTTCGCCTTCTGCAAAAGAGTAAGGTTTATGATGGGAATCGATTATTTAATGCCGTCGTTTTTCCGCATAAATTCTAAAAGCTGGCGTGCCTCCTGGTCTGCCAGGCTTTGATTCGGCATACGAACCAAACATATCTGAAGTTGTTCCTGGGCTTTTGGATCCTTATTCAACATTTCATCAGTATTGGTTATAAAGTTCATTATCCATTCCGGCTTATGTCTTTGTGAAACTCCAAACCATCCTGGCCCAACTAACTTTTCGTTTGTAAGTTTGTGGCAACCGGAACATTTGATATCGTATAGCTTTTGCCCTCCGCTTGCTAAAGCCGCCTCAAGCTTACTTCCTAGATCAACGTGGGTAAATTTTCCTGAGCCACGGTTTGGATCATAATCAGGCGCATCACCACCCGGAGTTGGGATTTTTTCACCTCCTTCTTCCTGGTCGTAAACCACCGTGCCCTGCGGTGAAGATT
>CAXSEB010000048.1:5974-11344 GCA_964235805.1 uncultured Chitinophagaceae bacterium
GAAAGCAGACCTGCAAATAAGAGTTTTTTCATGATGAATTATTTGCAGCAAGATAATAGGTGATTAAGCCAATCGATATGATTAAAATCATATCAGCTATTGTATCTTACTCTTTTTTAAGAGAAAACCTTAGGAGCAATATAGATATGATAGAGCAGCAAGTGTTGTTAGAGAGAGGCGCCACTGTAAGAAAATATAAGAAGGATCAGAGCATCTTTTTTGAAGGTGATCCGGCTATGTATTATTACCAGGTTGCTCAAGGCAGTATAAAAATGGTGAGTGTAAACGAAAATGGCAAAGAATTTATACAGGGAATGTTTAGGGCTGGTGAATCTTTTGGAGAGCCGGTTTTGCTTATCAATGAACCTTACCCTGCAACTGCTGTAGCAAATGAAGACACATTAGTAATACGGTTAGAAAAGAATTCATTTTTAAATCTTCTTAAAGAAAATCCAGCTATTCATTTTAGCTTTTCGCAGGTGTTGGCAAAAAGAATTTATCATAAATCACTTATTGCAAAAGAAATTTCTACTTACGGCCCTGAGCACAGGATCATTTCTATATTAAACATTTTAAAAAAGAATTATTGCAACAAAAATGGTGAGCCATACAAAGTAGATCTGTCACGCCAGCAGATTGCAGATATGTCCGGGCTTAGGGTAGAAACCGTAATAAGAACCATAAGAAAACTGCAGGAAAAGAATATTATAAAAATTGAAAAGGGCAAAATATATATGTAGTATTCAAATCACTAATGATTTAAATCATATACGCTTTAATTGTTTTTAGGTTCTTTTACAGAAAGATTCTGTAATGACGATAAAAGAAGTGCTTAAGCAACTTGAAACATCCGATCATCCTGTAGCAAAGCCCCTGCATAAAGGAAATAATTTCAAAGTTCTGATTATTGGTTTCAAAAAAGGGATGAAGCTTAAAGAGCACCAGGCACCTTTACCATCAAAGCTCACCGTTATTGCCGGCAGTGTGATATATAATCAGCCACCAATTGCAACTGAGTTAAAGCAATATGATGAAATTGTGATACCGGTAAACATCACGCATTCCGTTGAAGCAACGCAGGATAGTATCTGTATACTTACCCAAGGTTAATTTTTCATTTATGCCAATACATGAGAGTGATATTGCTACACAGAAATGGATGCGCATTGCATTTATAAATTTGCTGGTTGTGGCCTTATTAGGCGTTTTAATGCGGTATAAAATTGCTTATTATTTCCCTTTAATTGAACAGAAAAATTTTTTACATGCGCATTCACACTTTGCGTTTACAGGTTGGATAACACAGGCGTTGATTACGTTAATGATAGCCTGCCTGGCAAAACAGTCGGAACAAAATGTTTTCAAAAGATACCACCCTGTATTACTCGGCAATTTAATTGTTTCGTACATAATGTTGCTGTCATTCTCCTGGCAAGGCTATGGCATTTTTTCTATTATAGCATCTTCATTTTCAATAGCAATATCTTACATTTTTACCGTTTTTTTTTGGAGAGATCTAAACAAGGCAAAGAAAAAAAGCGTAAGCAGTTATTGGTTCAAAGCTGCACTGGTATTCAATTTGATGTCATCGTTAGGTGTGTTTTCACTTTCATTTATGATGGCAAATAAAATTTCTCACCCCAACTGGTTTCTTGCCTCAACTTACTTTTTTCTTCACTTTCAATATAATGGATGGTTCTTTTTTGCCTGTATGGGTTTATTAAGTGAACGGCTCACGGCCATAGGTTTTCGGCGAAGCTTTCAGAGAAAAATCTTTGTAGTGTTTGGTGCTGCATGTGTTCCGGCTTATTTTTTATCAGCACTATGGCTTCCGCTTCCTTTGTGGGTTTATATTATAGTGGTGCTTGCAGCCCTGGCGCAATTGTTAGCATGGATCATTTTGCTAAGAAAGATACTGGCCAACAGGTTTAGTTTCTTTACAGGAGTAACTAAACAAACCAGCTGGATCTTAATCCTTTCAGGTATTGCACTGTCCATAAAGTTATTGCTGCAGGCAGGTTCTACAATTCCATTTTTAAGCAAGATTGCTTTTGGTTTACGGCCAATAGTAATTGGCTATTTACATTTGGTTCTTCTTGGGGTAATTAGTTTATTTATAATTGGCTATTCAAAAATGAATCAATTTATTGTTACAAACCGCACTGCAGATGCAGGATTTATAACACTTATAACAGGCATTATTTTAAATGAACTTTTTTTAATGATCCAGGGAATTTCTTATATGAACTTTGCACCTCTTCCTTACATAAACGTATTTTTGTTGGGGGCTGCTTTCTGCATGTTTTGCGGGGTAATTTTAATTAATGTCGGCATTGTAAGAAGAACACCTCTTATTATCGCTGAAAATGTTACGAAGCGTTTATCTCTTTAAAGATTCACAACCAAAACCGATCTTCATAATCATCGTTCGTTTCAGTGCTGTGGCTACTCTGTAACGCAATGCCAACCGCATTCAATTGTTCCGCAGTTAATGTTTTTTCAATAAGAGGAAATACAATTCTTTCTTCAAAGCGAATATGCTTTTCCAGCGTTTCTGCAAATTGTTGTAACGATGAAACGTCCGTTCCAGGCGCTGCTTTCAGCATTTCTATCAGCGCTTTCATGTTCTTATGTTGCTGCAATGCTTCTGCTATATTATCATCGCTAACGATGTTAAAAAGAATAGTTTCTTCTTCGTAAAAATGCTTTTGCAAATGATTGCTCCAAAAGTATTGAACATAATTTTTTATACGTTCCAGAACAATGTTCTTATTAGTTCCCTGCCTTATTTTCCAGGCTGCAAGTAAGCCGATATGATGATCTTTACTTAACCATACAATATTCGTATTTCGCTTAATTGGCTTACGTATCATGTTAGATGGCAGCAGCTGCTAAATCTTTTTCACTACAATTATTGTAGCGGAAAGATACCTGCGCTGCAAATGTATATGTTGCAAACGATCTTTATGCAGGGCTTAAAACCTTGTATGGCCAATCAAAAAAGATTGTTGAAAAACGATATGTTTTCAGGCAACTTTTCTCTTTTATTCACGTAATCACTTCATATCTTGCATTTACAAAATCACCTCTATGAAGCGAATACTACTTTCTGCATTTACTTTCATTGTCGTTTTCCAACTTTTGCCTGTGATATTTGCGGTTGTAGTTCCGGAAACTATTTCCTGGGTCCATTTCCACAATTCCGGAAACACTTCTTTGGAACAAGATATTCCTTTCGCAGTTTTCACACGCATATTGCTAACGACGCAACGCAGTTCAGCAACGATTTTTACCAGACTGCAGAGCTTTGGGGCGGTTATAATATCAATAGAAAGTGGCAGGTACTTACCTTCATTCCTTATAACATAAACAAGCAATCATCTGACGATGGAATACAAAAAAGCAGTGGTTTGGGAGACATATCTGTAATTGTTAATTACGATTTACTGAACTCAAGAAAAAGTGATAAGCGTGATAATAGAATAAGCCAGCAATTGTGGATAGGCGGAGGTGTTAAACTGCCAACAGGCAAGTTTGCGGTTGATGCCGAAGATATTGTGCCTGCTGCAAATAACCAGGCGGGATCAGGAAGCATGGACTTTATTTTGAATACCATGTACACCTATCACATCAACAATTGGGGGCTTAATACCAATATTAATTATAAAATGAATCGCAGCGCAGATCAATTTAAATTTGGCAATCGTTTTAATGTAAGCGCATTTGTTTTTCATTCCATTAGCAGTGCAACAACAACGTTTAATCCTAATGTTGGTTTATTATTTGAAAATTTAAGTGCTAATAAGTTAAGTAACACAAAAGTTGAAGATACAGGTGGAAATGCACTGCTGGCGTCTGCAGGAGTGGAAGTTAATTTTGCGAAAATGACAATAGGTTTTAATACACAATTGCCCGTAAGTCAAAACCTTTCAAATAACCAAACCTCAACAAGAGTACGCGGCATGGCGCATGTAACGTTTACTTTTTAATAAAGCTTTCTTTAATAAACATTTGCGTTATCGGGATAGAATAAAAGAAACTCGAGTTATAGCAAAAGAAATAAATGCCTTTCCTGTTTACATAATAATCAATAACATTTAACGAGGCGACGACGACTAGCTACAATTTAATATTGTCCTCTATACAATGACACTCATTAACGACAATAAGCAGTTGTAGTTTGCAACAATAATCAAAAAGATATAAAGCATTGGTGCATTTACTTAATCCAACCCTGGCTTTTTAAGAACTCTATAAGCTGCGGGTCATCAACAGACATAGGCGGAAGCCAGGTGCTCACTTCATTACGGGTCCACCACAAACCCATTGCGTTGCCAGGCTTTGCAAATGTATAGCGATATAGAACGGCCCTGATATACCGTGGTGACTATTCAGGAAAAGGGTTCCCTGCAAAGAGGTTTACAGCATTACGATCGTTATGTAGAAGTTTCCACACAAGATTTAACGTCCAGGGATATTCATTGGGAGATGCCATTGAGGCGAACCACATTTGCCAATCCAGGTGCAATTGATAAGGCGCTATTTGCGGTGGCCGTTTATCAAGAGCTACAGGCAAGCCCTTATAGATATACGGTTTCCAGTTGCCGCTGTCAACAGGGTTCTCATCCATAGTTCCTTCGAACACCACGTTCATACGCTCCTGCCCTACAGTTCCAAAAGCGCCATAAGTATTTACAAGTTCAAGAGGATCAAATGACGTATTCATGATTTGCCTTGGAGACAACATATTCATAGCCGGCTTGATGCTAAGGAGTATAACGATGGCTGTAACAATCCACGCAGTGATTGACATCGACCGGGATGGTAATGCATTGTGTGAGGCAGCTTCTGCCTTGCTAACAATCTTACGTGGAAGAAGCTTGGCCCAAAAGCCATCGTCGAAACAAGCCAATGCCGGAATAATGGTTAGCCAATTTAGAAAGGAAAGGTTGCCGCTGAGAATAATAAAGAGTTGAAGCAACACCATCACCGTTCCTGCAATGTGCCTTGCAAGGCGTGGCCAAAAGGCAAACCATGGAGCAACAAGCTCTGCAACAAAATTAAACCACACACCAATCTTCAAAACCGGGTGTGGCAAAAAATTAAACCACCGGCTTAACGCCCCAGGTATAGGCTGAGTTTCAAAATGGTGATAGAGTGCAGTTCCGTTACGCCATATTTCATCTCCTCTTATCTTTATTAATCCCGAGCCAAGCATAATGCGAAAAATAAGCCAGCGGAATAAGCTGATGATCTGGAAGGGAGGTGCATATTTTGGAAATGGGCGCATATCAAGTAATGGACAAAGGAATATAGCAAGAAAGCCCGTTTCCGTAAGCTGCATCTCCCAACCGTAACCATACCACTCCT
>CAXSEB010000049.1:0-727 GCA_964235805.1 uncultured Chitinophagaceae bacterium
TTCAGTTATTCACAAGCCACATACATCAAATAGAAATAAGCGATAAGCCTGTTTTAAAAAAAATAGAATTGCTAATCAGGTTTCACATTTATATGATGCTGCATGAGTATCATAACGTTTATATAGCAGAGCATGAATGGAAACATCTGCCTGAGCCATACTTATCAAACTATAAAAGTCACCGTAAAAATTATCGATCGCGTTTTGCCCATATTATTGAAGAGGGAATAACCAATAAAGAATTAAACAAAATCCATCCCTTGGTTGCTGTGCTCACAATACTTTCAGCGATTGGAGGGATTGAATATTGGCACAAATCTAAGAAAACCGTTACAGCAGACATATTAGAAGAAAATATGGTAAATGTATTACTTGGTGGAATAAGAAATCCTGGTTTTCCGGAAGCCATAAATAATAACTAATGGCTTTACATTTTCACGAGCTCAAAGTAAAAAACATACAAAAAGAAACTCAGGATGCTGTGGCCGTAACCTTTGACGTACCCGAAAACCTGAAAAGCGAATTTGCATTTATACAAGGCCAAAATGTAACAATTAAAAAAGTGCTAAACGGTGAAGAGATACGCCGCTCGTATTCAATATGCACTAGTCCGTTAGATGGTGAATTGAAAGTTGGTATAAAAAAAACTTTCAACGGCTTATTTTCAACCTATGCAAATACGCAGTTAAATGTTGGCGATGTGTTAGAAGTAATGCCTCCGACAGGT
>CAXSEB010000049.1:737-1072 GCA_964235805.1 uncultured Chitinophagaceae bacterium
CGGGAAGGAATTATTTAATCAATAATAGAAATGAATAAAAACAATTATGTAGCATTTGCTGCAGGCAGTGGCATTACACCAATTCTATCAATTATTAAGACTGCTCTCGCAATTGAAGCACACAGTAGATTCACCTTAATATACGGTAACAAAAATCACTTATCTATATTGTTTAAAGAGGAGCTTGAGAGTTTGAAAAACAAGTATATTGATCGATTTTCTTTACACTATATTTTAAGCAGGGAAAGATTAGAAAGTGAAATAAATTTTGGAAGAATTGATGAACAAAAGTGCTTTCAG
The DNA here is from genome assembly GCA_964235805.1 of uncultured Chitinophagaceae bacterium. Classification (GTDB taxonomy): domain Bacteria; phylum Bacteroidota; class Bacteroidia; order Chitinophagales; family Chitinophagaceae; genus Ginsengibacter. Next base: position 1,038 of record CAXSEB010000049.1, read on the forward strand.
TTAAAAAGAATAATAGATATAAAACCCATAGATGA
>CAXSEB010000049.1:1082-11171 GCA_964235805.1 uncultured Chitinophagaceae bacterium
GACGTTTTCTGTAAAAAAATTTCTGCAAGATGAAGGCGTTGAGAGTAGAAAGATTCATTTTGAATTGTTTAAAACTCCCGTAAAAAGCGCTGCTCTGTTTAAATACGATACAATAAAAGAGCGTGTTGAAAGTAGCAAAATCACCGTAAAGCTTGATGGCCGGAGCTTCGATTTCAACCTGGACTTCAATAGCAATAATATTTTAGATGCCGCTTTATCAGAAGGTGCTGATCTTCCATTTTCATGCAAGGGCGGAGTGTGCACAACCTGCAAGGCAAAACTAATAGAAGGCGAAATTAGTATGGAAGTTAATTATGGGTTAGAGCCGGATGAAGTAGAAGCCGGATTTATTTTAACCTGCCAATCTCATCCCAAAAGCAAAATTGTAATAGTAGATTTTGATGTGAAGTAAGCAGTAGGTCGAAACCAAACTAGCACATTATCAGTTTACATGCTGGTTTATAGTATTCACAAGATGTTTTATATCAAAAGGCTTCTGTACAAAGGCATCTGCGCTGCACTTCTCAAACTCTTTACCTTGCTCGGAATCAGCAGAAAATAAAATTACCGGTATATTATATCTTTCTTTTATTTCTTTACAAATCTCTGTGCCTAACTTTCCGTATAAACGTATATCCAACAATATCAAGTTTGGATAATTCCACTTCACTATCTCAGAAACATTAGCGCCCGACGAATGTGTGTACACCTCAAAACCATTTGAGGTTAACAGTTGCTTTACTATATCAACGATATCCTGATCGTCATCAACCACTAATATTTTTTTCATATACGCTATTTAATATAAAAAACGTATTAGGTTTTAGACTATTGTCTTGAGAAAAAATTTTCTTAAGCAATTCGCTGTAAAAACTAACAATCGTTAGTACAAGATAAAAATATTATCTTTAACTATGAAATTTTATTAATATTTATTATGCCTGATATTGAAAATATTTTTGAAGATAAATTGAATAAAGAAATAAAGATTGAGCCAAACGACTGGATGCCGGAAACTTATCGAAAAACTCTTATAAGGCAAATCAGTCAACATGCGCACAGCGAAATTGTTGGTATGTTACCTGAAGGTGAGTGGATAACCAAAGCTCCGTCTTTACGCAGAAAGGCAGCACTTTTAGCAAAAGTTCAGGATGAGGCAGGGCATGGATTATATTTATATGCTGCAGCAGAAACCATGGGGATCAGCCGCCAGGAAATGATAGACCAGCTATTAACAGGCAAGGCAAAATATTCTTCTATATTTAATTACCCAACATTAACATGGGCGGACATTGGAGCAATCGGATGGTTGGTAGATGGAGCCGCCATCATGAACCAGGTTCCACTATGCAGAACATCTTACGGACCTTATGCAAGGGCAATGGTAAGAGTTTGTAAAGAAGAAAGTTTTCATCAGAGGCAGGGTTTTGAAATCTTACTTACGCTTTGCCGCGGAAGTAAAGAACAGAAGGAAATGGCGCAGGATGCACTAAATCGCTGGTGGTGGCCAAGTCTTATGATGTTTGGCCCTAATGATGATAACTCGCCGCATACTGCACAAAGCATGAAATGGAAGATTAAAAGATTCACTAATGATGAGCTTCGGCAGAAATTTGTTGACATCTGCACAGACCAGGCAAAAATTTTAGGGCTTATTATTCCTGATAAAGATTTAAAATGGAACAATGCAAAAATGCACTATGACTTTGGAGAAATTAATTGGGATGAGTTTTCGAACGTTATAAATGGCAACGGCCCATGTAATAAGGAAAGATTGAACGCAAGAATTAAAGCGCATCAGGATGGTGAATGGGTAAGAGAAGCTGCAGCAGCTTATGCTAACAAAAGCAAAAGGCCCGTTGAAGTGAGGGCATAGAAAATGAGCAAGAATCCAAATAATGACAATTGCAACAATAATCTTCTATGGTAACAAACTCGCAAGAAACTTTATGGGAGGTTTTTATAAGGAGTAAGCAAGGCCTCGATCATAAACATGCAGGTAGCTTACATGCTGCAGATGCAAAAATGGCCATTGAAAATGCAAGAGATGTTTATACCCGAAGAATGGAAGGCGTGAGTATTTGGGTAGTTGAATCAAAAAATATTTATGCATCCAATCCTGATGAAGCCGCAAGCTTGTATGACCCTGCAAATGATAAAGTCTATCGTCATCCAACTTTCTACAATCTTCCTGATGATTTAAAGCACATGTAAAATTTAAAAGCCTGTTAGCGGCAGTAGCAACACGAATTATAGTTCATGTTACAATCCAAAGTTAATATATCAACTGAGCAACTCATAAGTTTTACACTTCACCTGGCAGATAATTCATTGATCTTTGGCCATCGGCTGAGTGAATGGACCGGCCATGGGCCTATGTTAGAGCAGGACATAGCATTAAGCAATATTGCGCTTGATCTAATTGGTCAGTCAAGAAATTTTTATCAATATGCTGCTGAATTAATTAATGTAACCACAGATAATTTTCAGTACAAAAATCATAATGAAAAAATCACCGAAGATTTTCTTGCATATTTAAGAGATCCCCATGATTTTAAAAATATTGTACTGGCAGAATTGCCAAACGGAGACTGGGCTAAAACAATTTTAAAATTGTTCTTCTTTAGCAATTACCAGTTTCTTTTATATAAAAAGCTTTTTTATTCTGCAGATAAACAATTGTCGGCTATTGCAGAAAAATCTTTAAAAGAAGTTACGTATCATGTAAGATGGAGCAGCGAATGGGTAATACGTTTAGGAGACGGAACCGACGAAAGTCATCACCGGATGGCAAATGCTTTTACCGAGTTGCAGAACTACACAGGTGAAATGTTTATTGCCGCTGATTATGAAGCAGCATGTGCTCTTGCCGGTACTGGCGTTGATGCAAACGCATTGAAAGTTACATGGTATAAAAAAATAAATGACATATTAACAGAAGCTACTCTTCCTTTAGTTATAAATAATGAATCAAACGTTAATGCTAAGGGCGGCAAACAAGGTTTTCATACAGAACACTTGCAAGACATCTTATCAGAAATGCAATATTTGCAAAGAACCTATCCCGGTTGTGAATGGTAAACGGTATCTATTATAAATGATTTTAGAAAAAGACATATTAGCAAAAACAATCTTCAATCTGCTTGAAGAAGTGTATGACCCTGAAATACCAGTTATTTCTATAATAGATTTAGGAATTGTGAGAGACGTAATACTTACTTCTTCACCACTAATTAATGTAAAAAAAGATGTTAAGATCGAGATAATTATTACCCCAACTTATAGCGGCTGCCCCGCAATGGATATGATATCAATGGAGATACGATTGAAGTTGTTGCAAAACGGATTTAAAAACATAAAGATCACTCAACAACTTTCGCCTGCATGGACAACCAAATGGATAACAAAACATGGTAGAGAAAAATTAAGTGCTTATGGAATTGCACCGCCTCAAAGCGAGTTTAACGGCCACTCCTTTGAGCGAATGAACAAAATGCTTTTTCCTGAAAAAGTAAATGTTGAATGTCCACAATGCCATTCAAAAAACACAAAATTGTTAAGCGAATTTGGTTCCACATCATGCAAAGCAATGTACCAGTGCAATGATTGTAAAGAACCTTTCGATTACTTTAAGTGTCATTAAGATTAGTTTAAATTAAGACTTTAGATTTGTTGAAATCTTTTATAATGCCTTCCATAGCTTTCGAGATAAAGAATTCTGTTGCTTTTATTACGCTTAACCGCCCGGAAAAATTTAATGCATTTAATCGTGAGATGGCACTTGCATTACAACAAAGATTAGATGAAGCAAATGAAGATACATCTGTAAGATGCGTTTATATAACTGGTGCTGGAAAGGGCTTTTGTGCCGGACAGGATATTACAGAAATAGCGGATCCGAATGCTCCCGAAATAAGCACTTTTATATCTGAACACTACAACCCGATTATTACAAAAATCAGGAATTTAAATAAGCCGGTAATTGCAGCGGTAAATGGGATTGCGGCAGGTGCAGGTGCTAATGTTGCTTTGTGTTGTGATATAGTTATCGCAAGTGAATCCGCATCTTTTATACAGGCGTTTAGTAAAATCGGTTTAATACCTGATAGCGGCGGAACATTTTTTTTACCCAGATTAATTGGCTTCCAAAAAGCGAGCGCTTTAATGATGTTGGGTGATAAAATATCTTCACACGAAGCAGAAAAAATGGGAATGATTTATAAAGTTTTTGCTGATGATGTATTCCAGGGAGAATCAATAAAACTTGCCATGCAACTTGCTGTTATGCCCACAAAAACGCTTGGCTTCATTAAACAGGCGCTAAACAAATCTCTGTCAAATAACCTGGATGAACAATTGAATATAGAAGATAACCTGCAGCAAAAAGCCGGAAACACCCAGGATTTTAAAGAAGGTGTACAGGCCTTTCTTGAAAAACGTCAGCCTGTCTTTAAAGGAATGTGACTTATATAAATCTATGATAACACCCAGGGTCAATCAGCCAATAAGGCCGTACATAAATTGATGCAGGTTGATTTGTTTAGCCAATGGATGCAATAGAACTCATTAAAATTGGGGAAAGGTTATAGCAAAATAAAAATGCAGTTAAGAGATGAGATGATCAATGGCTTTAGATGTGTCTATTAGTTTTAACAAAGCAGAAAGCCTGGATCTATACTAATTACAGAAACTAAAGATACATAATGGCAAAATCACAGGGCTAAATACTATTACACTTGTTAATCAATATAAAGATCATGTTGCTATGTTTAAAGGCACGTGTTTAGGAAAACTTTAATCTACTCCATAAATAATTTACTTTCATAATATCAACAATCAAAAATATGAAATTTTTATTAGCATTCATTTGCGGTTTTGTTATGCTTTTTAGTTACACAATGGGGCAAACATTTCAGCCTCCGGTGACTAAAAAAGGTGCAAAGGTTTTTAATGAACATGGCAATACAAGAACAGATGATTACTATTGGCTTAATAATTCTTCTGATTCAAATGTTATTAATCATTTAAAAGAAGAGAACGCCTACGTTGAAAATTATATGAAGCATACGAAGCAGCTTCAAAAAAAGTTATACGATGAAATAGTTGCACGCATTCCCGGCAAAGCCGAATCATTGCCGACAAAGCAAAATGGATATTGGTATTACAGCCGGTTTGAAGAAGGTAAACAATATCCATATTATGCAAGAAAAAAAGGAATTACTACCGCTAAAGAACAAATTATATTAGATGTTCCTGAACTGGCAAAAAATCACCAGATATATTTGGTAAGAGGATGGAGTATGAGTAAAGACAACCAAAACATGGCTTACGGTATTGATACCGCTGGAGACAGGCGTTCAATTTTATATATAAAGAATACAACAACCGGCAAACTTTACCCCGATGTAATCTATAACACTTCCGGCAATTATGCCTGGGCTAATGATAACAAAACAATTTACTATGTAATAAACGATCATACTGTGCGTGCCTACAAAGTAATGAAACACGTATTAGGAACAGATGCTAATGCTGACAAAGAAATGTATATTGAAAAAGACAGCACATATGGAGTAGGATTATCAAAAATCAAAAAATGATCAATATATATTTATACGTTCGGAAAGCACTAATACTTCTGAAGACTGGTATTTGAATGCCGATAAGGCCGACGCAAAGGCGGTAATTATTCAACCGCGTGTAAGCGGACTTGAGTACAGCGCTGATTATTATGAAGGAAACATATTTCATATCTACACCAATAAAGACGCAAAAAATTTTAAATTAGTTACTGCACCCGTTAACAGCCCGTCTTCACAAAACTGGAAAGATATTATTCCGGCAAATGATAAAGCCTATTTGCAGTATACGGAAGTACTAAAAGATTACTATGTAGCACAAACAAAGGAAAATGGATTGAGCCAAATAAAGTTTTTCAACAGGAACACAAAAAAATGGAATAACGTAAGTTTTGGACAGGAAGATTATCTAGCGAACATGTACATGGCTACCGATGATTATCACACTGATAGTATACGTTATTATTTTACATCGCTTAGTACGCCAGGGAGTGACTATATGTACAATTTAAGAACCGGCAAAAAAAAGTTATTAAAGCAACGAAAAGTTGGCAACAACTTCCATCCCTATCTGTATCAAACAAAACGGCTTTGGTCAACATCCGCAGATGGCACTAAAGTTCCTGTTTCATTAATTTATAGGAAAGATAAATTTAAAAAAGACGGCAACAACCCGTTATTATTATATGCTTATGGCTCTTACGGAGCTAACTCTGATCCGTATTTTAATTCGTCAGTAATAAGTTTATTGGATAGAGGAATTTCATTTGCTATTGCTCATATTCGTGGCGGACAGGAAATGGGACGTGACTGGTTTGAGCAGGGAAGATTATTGCACAAGAAAAATACTTTCACTGACTTTACAGATGCTGCACAGTTCCTGGTAAATGAAAAGTATACATCTGCAGATAAATTATTTGCTAATGGAGTAAGCGCTGGCGGCATGCTTATGGGAGCAATCACTAATATGCGTCCTGATCTTTTTCGTGGTGTGCTTGCCGAAGTTCCGTGGATGGATGTAATAACAGATATGTACAACGCCGATCTGCCTCTTACTACGTTAGAGTATGATCAATGGGGCGATCCTAATAAAAAGGAATTTTATGATTACCTGCTAACATGGTCTCCGTTAGATAATGTGAAGCCTGCAAAGTACCCGGCGATTTTTGCTACAGGCGGTTTAAATGATACCCAGGTTCCGTATTTTTCACCGGCAAAATGGGTGGCAAAAGTTCGTGAGAATAACCATGGAAATAATCCTGTATTATTTAAAGTGAATATGGGTGCAGGCCATGGCGGCGAATCGGGCAGATACGAAAGGGAAAAGCTAACGGCTTTAAAATATGCTTTTATATTAGATCAGTTGAGGGTAAAAGAATAATTATTACGTCATTGATAATTTGGTATTTTATTTTTCGATAGCATTTATTCTTTCATTTTGTTGCTTTACCCTGTAGGTAAATTTTTGCCGCTTTCACCGGCGATCTATACAGATCTCCGTGTAGATAAATAAAATAGTACAGGAAAGTTGATCTTTCATAACATCTTAGTGGCACCTTGTAGGCTATGAGAAATAATTCCTCAAAACTTTTGCGACCTTTACCGGATAGATGGAAAAAACAAATTTTGTAGACCAGATAAAAATTTTTTGCAGAAGTGGCCATGGCGGTGCCGGAAGTAAGCATTTTATGCGTAACAAACTCACTGCTTATGGTGGTCCTGATGGCGGGGATGGCGGAAGAGGTGCTCATATTATATTGCGTGGAAATAAAAACTTATGGACCTTACTACACTTACGGTATTACAAAAATGTTTTGGCTGAAGACGGCGAAAACGGAAGTAAGAATAACTGCACCGGGAAGGATGGAAAAGATATTTTTATAGAAGTTCCGCTGGGAACAATTATAAAAGATGAAGAAACTAATAAGCTGGAAGCAGAAATATTAGAAGATGCGCAGGAAATAATAATCATGAAAGGAGGCCGTGGTGGCCTTGGAAACTCACACTTTGCAACACCAACCAACCAGGCACCGGAACATTCGCAGCCAGGTGAGCCCGGGGTTGAAGGATGGAAAATCCTCGAGCTGAAAGTACTTGCTGACGTGGGTTTGGTAGGTTTTCCTAATGCAGGAAAGTCAACTTTATTATCTGTAGTAACTGCTGCTAAACCAAAGATAGCCAGCTACGCTTTCACTACTTTAACTCCGCAGCTTGGCATTGTCGGTTACCGGGATAATAAAAGCTTTTGTATTGCTGATCTGCCTGGCATAATTGAAGGCGCTGCAGAAGGCAAAGGTTTAGGTCATCGATTTTTAAGGCATATAGAAAGAAATGCTGTGTTGCTTTTTCTTATACCTGCAGATAGCAATGATCATAAAAAAGAGTTTAATATTTTGCGTAATGAACTCAAGGAGTTTAACCCGCAATTACTCGACAAGAAATTTATAATAGCCATAAGCAAAAGTGATATGCTTGATGAAGAATTGAAACAGGGAATTAAAAAAGATTTGCCTGAAGATGTTCCTCATCTTTTTATTTCGTCAGTTGCTAACCAAGGGTTGGTTGAATTGAAAGATCTTTTATGGAAGAGTATGAATTAGCCAGCAGGAAATAGTCAACAAGCCTTTATCGAGAAACATGAAGCGAAAGATCCTTTATTTTATTAATCCAATATCAGGCACCGGGCAAAAGAATTCTATTGAAGAAAGTATCAGAGAGAGAACCAGTGAGCAAAATATTTATTTCGAGATATTAATCGCTGATAGAAATGGAAAATATTCATTCTTAAAAAAGAAGATAAAAGAAGATAAATTTACTGATGTCGTTATTTGCGGTGGCGACGGTACAGTAAATCAAATAGCTGCTGCTTTACTCGGCGTTGATGTAAACATTGGGATAATACCTGCCGGATCAGGAAATGGATTGGCATTTACAGCGAAGATACCGAAGCAAACCAGTAAAGCATTAGACCTTATCTTCAACGGCACTGCCACTTATATCGATGCCTTTTTGATTAATAACTATTTCAGCTGCATGCTGTGTGGCATTGGCTTTGATGCGCAGGTAGCGCAAGATTTTGCACATGATAAACAAAGAGGACTGACAACTTATGCAAAGCACGCAATAAAAAATTTTTACAACGCTTCCGCTTATAACTTTGATATAACGGTAAAAGAAAAGACCTTTTCTGCTGAAGCTTTTTTTATAAGCATAGCTAACAGCAACCAGTTTGGTAACAATTTTACTATTGCTCCTAAAGCAAAGCTTAACGATGGCTTACTTGATATCATTATTGTAAAAAAAATGAGCAAAATAGTTATGGTTTTAAAAGTGCTGCACCAAATCACATCCGGAGAAGTTGGGCAATGGGATGAAAAAAGTTTTAATAAGAACGAAGTGATGTATTTTCAAACCGATAAGCTTAGCATTAACAATTCTTCCTTAGCTCCATTACATATCGACGGTGATCCAGTTGCTACAGAAAAAGTTTTTACTATTAAAATACTTCCAGCGGCGTTTAAGTTGATACAACCATAGGCTCGTTCGCACGCCTTTAAACTCACCAATACTTACGAGTTAGTCGTTCTTAACCAGTTATAATAAACAGTTGTTATAAGCAAAGATGAAGATAATAAGTGCAAAGGCTGCGCTACCGAAGGTATATCAAAATATGTCATTACAATTCCTAAAAAAATGTTGAACAAAACACATGTGAGCATAAGTCTTGAGCCGGTTTGTAATGTTTGATATCTTTTATACTTAAAGAAAAGATACACGCAAAGCGCTGCCACAGCTATAGAGAATGACCGGTGCACATAAAAAATGCCATTAAGCCTGCTTATCCAGATATCTCTTTCAGTAAAATTTAATTGCGCTGATATGTGATCAATTTGTTCTCTTACCTGCGTACCTAAGACTATTTGAATAAGCAGTAAAGCAATTGCAAGCATTGACAGCCGCTTGAGTCCTTTGTTATCTGCATAAGATTTATTAGGTGAACTTAAATGGATGATAGTTATGGAAAACGCTGCGATAAGTAACGCAACTAACATGTGCGTAGTAACCTTTACAGCTTCTAAGTTTGCCTCTACAACTTTGCTTCCGAGCCATCCCTGGAAGCCTGTTAACAAAAGCACTGCTAATGATAACCACACAATTCTTTTATCTGATCTGTAAAATACCAGGCTCCAAAAAAATTGGATAACTAACAACAACCCTAAAATCGCTCCCAGCATCCGGTTAATATATTCTACCCATGTATGATAAGGATTAAAAGATGTGTCAACATATTTAAATGAATAAAGCTCTTTATAATTCGATGGCAACTGGCTTTCATTTGTCGGTGGAATCCATCTTCCAAAACATCTTGGCCAATCGGGGCAACCCATGCCGCTCTGCGTCATGCGTACAACGCCACCGGCCAGTATCACTAAAAAAACGGTTACCAGTATTACTTTTGAAAATCTTAAAAAGCCTTGGTGGTAACTCATTGTGCAAATCTATTCTACAA
>CAXSEB010000050.1:0-11002 GCA_964235805.1 uncultured Chitinophagaceae bacterium
CGGGAAATATTGATGTGGAGGACTTAAGAGACAATGCAGAAAAGCATAAGGCCAACCTGGCCGGTTTGATGGTCACTTACCCGAGTACTCATGGAGTATTTGAAGAAAGCATTAAAGATATCTGTAATTTAATTCACGATAATGGCGGGTTAGTATACATGGATGGTGCCAACATGAATGCACAGGTAGGACTTACCAGCCCGGGTATCATTGGCGCCGATGTATGCCATTTGAATCTTCATAAAACTTTTTCTATTCCACATGGAGGCGGCGGACCAGGAATGGGGCCAATTTGTGTAAACGAAAAACTAAGTAAGTATCTTCCCCCTGTTCCCGGCAGTTCTCCTCTGAACACTAATGAACACGACTATGGAGCTGTTTCTTCTGCACCTTATGGATCGGCAAGTATTTTATTAATAAGTTATGGCTATATAAAAATGCTTGGTGCCAATGGCGTACGTAAGGCAACTCAATATGCAATATTGAACGCCAATTACATGAAGGCAAGACTTGAAAAATATTACAAGATCTTGTATAGTGGTAAAAACAATACCTGTGCGCATGAGTTTATCGTTGACCTCAGGCCTTTTAAAGGTTCCGCTGGTATTGAAGCTGAAGATGTTGCAAAAAGATTAATAGACTATGGTTTTCATGCGCCTACATTGAGTTTCCCAGTGCCGGGCACTATAATGATCGAACCAACGGAGAGTGAAAATAAACAAGAGCTTGATCGGTTTTGTGATGCACTGATAAGTATTTATGCCGAGATAAAATCAATTGAAAATGGAGAAAGTAATAAAACGGATAATGTTCTAAAAAATGCGCCACATACCTTGAATGTAATAACTGCAGATGAATGGAAACATTCGTATACAAGGCAGCAAGCCGCATTTCCTCTACCTTATTTACAATCTAATAAATTCTGGCCTTCTGTAAGCAGGGTTAATAATACTTATGGTGATAGAAATTTGATTTGCACCTGTGAACCAATCGAATCTTATGCAGAAGCAGAAGCTTAGCCAGTGCAGGCTTTGTGATAATCGCTAAAATGTAGAGTCTATAGTTGCACTTTTGTTATACGTCTTCAAATGTAAACGGATGAATGTTATTGTAATTGGTGCAGGTGCCGCCGGGTTGATGGCAGCAAAAATTTTAGCTGCTGAAGGATTAAATGTTTTAGTACTTGAAGCAAGAGAAAGACTTGGAGGAAGAATCAATACAATAAAGAGCCCTTTTAGTTTTGAATGCGAAGCTGGTGCAGAATTTATTCATGGAAATTTACGGCTAACAAAAAACTTATTGACAGAAGCCGGCCTTAAACAAGCAAAGGTGGAAGGTGAAATGTACAGCATGAAAGATGGGGCTTTATTTGAAGAAGAAGATTTGGCTGAAGGATGGAATGTATTGCTTAAAAGGTTACAAGAGCCCGTATCCGACCTAACCGTTAAACAATTTTTGAACAAATATTTGCCCGAAGTAAAATATGCCGGTGTAAAAGAATCATTCAAGAGATATGTGCAGGGATATGACGCTGCAAACATTGATGATGCATCAGTGTTCAGCATTAGAGAGGAAATGGAAAATGAAGACGAGGAACAATTCAGGATTGATAATGGTTATGTTGGACTTATAAATTACCTGGCTAAAAAAAGCGAAAGGAACGGCTGTAAAATAAAAACTGCTGAAACAGTCAAACAAATAAATTGGCAAACCAATCGTGCTAAAGTGATAACAAATAATAACACATACAGTGCAGATAAAATTTTAATAACTGTGCCTATCGGTGTTTTGCGGGCAAAAGAATACGAAGCAGGTGCAATCAAATTTAATCCACGATTGGTTCAACAAGAAAAAGCCATTAACAACATTGGCTTTGGAGGAGTAATAAAAATATTGATTGCGTTTGATGAAGCGTTTTGGTTTGATAATAAATTTTTAGAAGCAAGGAATATAGACAAGGCGTTTTTCTTTTTTGCAGATACTTTCATTCCGACCTGGTGGACGCAATATCCTGATGAAAAGCCCTTACTTGTTGGTTGGCTTGCAGGCCCGTGCGCCGAAGAAAATAGCAACTTAGTTGATGAACAATTTCTTGAAAAAGCTATCGCTTCTCTTTCTGATATATTTAGAATCCCTTTAGATTATCTTACTAAAAAAGTAAAGGCACACAAAGTTTTTAATTGGGTGAAAGATCCTTACTCGAAAGGTGCTTACAGTTACGCTACTGTCTTAACAAAGAATGCAAAAGAAACTTTAAATATGCCCGTTCAAGATACGATCTATTTTGCAGGAGAGGCACTTTCAGATACCGTTCCAGGCACTGTGGAGGCCGCTTTGCAAAGCGGTAAAGCATCTGCCTCAAAAATTTTAAAACATCATAAAAGAAGCTGAACTTATATACATCTTCGCTGTTGCAAAAGTACATGTATGTAACAACACTTCTACACTTTCTTGTCCTCCGATATCTTCATATCCGGAAATATAGCTAGCAATAATATAAGCAGGCAACTGCCGAGCATTAAATAAATTCCAAATCTTTTTTCCGGGCAAAAAGTGTTATAACATGAAGTGAAAAGGATATAAGATTTAATTGCATAGCCTGTAAACAAAGCAGCTAAAAATAAATGCGTCCGCTTAGCCCAAATTTTATGAATTAATATCAATATACATGAAGCAATTGCAAAAAAACATAAGAACTTGCCAGGCTTACCATAAGCATTGCCCTGAGAGAAAAAACCTGTAAAATTCTTACCAATGTCAGCGTAGTAAGCCCACGGCATAAAACATGCAATTGTTAATAAGACACATGCAGCAAGTCCAATCCATTTATTGTACTTCATATTTAGTAGCTAAACACTTGTTTACACAAAGCTAAGCACTTAGGTGTTTAATAACCATAAAGCTCTGTTTCAAAAAAAGTTTGCTAATAAAATCTTATAGAGATTGCTAAACCATTTGATGTTTATAACAAAATGTTTTGATATAACTTTTCACCCCTTATGCAAACTAATCTTCCTGTTGTCTTTGTCTACTAAAGATTATCTATCTTTCGCTTTGCGGCTTTTAAGTTGCTAAGCTCATATTTCTTTAATTGAAATTGCAGGTTGAAATTTATTTAGGTGAAAAATTATTTCATGAGATTAGCACCATTCCTGATTATGTTATGCGTTTCCTGTAGCGTAAAAAAGCAAACCGATCAAGTAATTCAATTTGATGTTTTGGCGCTGTTAAACGCCAGGCCGGTGACTGTTTTAAAAAAAAATAAACTGATCACATGGACAAAAGGTATAGATGGAAACGGATTAGCCGATGGATATTTAACCCGGTCGGCAGCTGTATTTACTGGCGATAATGTACATGCCTTGCCCGATAATCCTTTAATTCCTCCTGGCAAAAGCCACCCCGAAATATTTTTACATTATAATAACGATAACGATAACAGCAACCAGGCGAGATCCGTGTCGGGCGCAGGTGAATTCACTATTCCTGTTCCCGCAAATCACTATTCAAAAATATATCTTGGATTAACCAGCGCCGAAGGTTCGTCATTCCTTAATTGCACATTGAAGTATACTAATGGACAAGAAATAAAAGAATATATACTTCCTGACTACTATAATAACGTTGATGCAAGTGATTCCAACTTTACTTACTTATGTACCGATCTTGCTAAATGGGATAAGAACAATATCATCGCAGAAAAAAACCATCATAACATACATCTACTTATAATGAAAACAGAACCGCAACGGCAACTAACAGGCATAGTTATTAAAAAAAGCAAGCAAGGTTACCTTGTGTTTTGGAGTGCCACTGGTATGAAATAAATGTTGGTTGTAACAATCACGCAGTGTCTCCCAGTAAATCCAAGTATCACTTCTAGTAACTATTTGTGATAAAAGATCTCGTTAATAATTTCATCTCCATCCCAAGTTTGCACGGCTACTTGTTGAGATTTTACCCGAACATCATTTTGGAAAGTGATATCCATCCAGCTTTCAACCATAGTTTTATTTTCGGGCTCATTTGCCGTGATAGCAAGAATTCCTGAGCCATGAAATTGTTTTATCATTTTCATGAAATTCATTTCATATTCCCTGTTCTTATCTTTTCCAACACGCAACTCTTCGCCGATCTCCTGCATTACCACGTCTTGATGGTAATACTTTTCAAAGCCTTCCATTAATTGACCCGTATTGATCAGGTGATTTAAGTCTGTTACTTTTTCTAAGTGTGTCATTTTTTATATTTTAAAATTTTTAATCTTTTTTACTTATGATCATTACTCTTCCAGGCATTATCGATTTTGAATATCGGCTTGTAAACCGGCCAATAGTATACTGCAAGTAATATGTTCGCTGCCATTATCAACAACGCCATTCCTAACCCTGCGGGGTCGAGTGTAAGGTGAAAAAGAAATATGTTAAGTGTGATAGGAAATAAAAGTAGCAATGCGAATGGTATAAGGCTTCCTGATAAAAGAAGGATACCACACACAAGTTGTACAAACGCCATAAATGGAAGGAAGTATTGCGCTTTTACCAACCCATATAAAAATTCAGCTGCTGCCCCGGCTGGCGGCGGCATTGGAATAAAACGTAAGAAACCATTAAGGCCAAACACAAGGAATATCAATCCAAGTAATACCCTTGCTATGTGAGCTGCTAATTTGAATGCTTTGCTTTTTGAGAAGGTTGTTGTTGAATGAGTAAGAACTACTGATGATGAATGTGCCATAACTTTGTTTTAGTGATAAATTGATACCGCAAAGCTCACTAATGATCAGCCAGATAAAAAGGGCTAAAGGAGGTAATTTTATGTCAATACTTCTCTTAAAAGTTTAAGCATTTTTTTTGCTTCTATACATTATCCCTTAAAAGACATGGTTCTGCTACTTAAGAACATATATCATGCTGTTTATTCAGTTAACTTTATACTTCATTTAAAAAATAAACATGTCAAATTCTTTTAAAGACAAGGTGATCTTAATTATGGGTGAAGTGAATGCCCTTAGTATGGGTATCATTCATTCCTTTTTAAAGGAAATGGCAATAGTCATTTTTCCAGCCAAAAGTCTTGAGCAGGTAAATACTATAAAATCTTTTCGTGATATAAATGAATATAAAAATTTTATCACCCTGCTAATTGATGTGCAGGATTTTGATAAAGTGACAGAAACCTGTGAAACAATAACCGAGAAATTTAGCAGGATTGATATATCGATAGAAATTCCGGAATTTTCAAACTCTTCAAAAAATCTTACAGAAGCCAGTATCGATGAATGGAATAACATGATGGACACTGACATGCTTCCTTTTTTTATGGGTGCCCGAATTGTGCTTAACCTTATGAAAGGAAATCCTAACGGTATGTTTGTACATGTTTCAGACAGCAGGCTTTTTGGAAATATAAAATCGTGTGCCTTGGCTAGACTTGCATTTAGCACCAGGATGGAAATGTCTAAAATATTTGCAGAAGAGGCGCAGCATAGTGGCGTAAGATATTACCATCTTTGGGCGCAGGATCTTTCATCTTGCACAGAAAATCTAAAACCTGAAGGCGGTCCACCTGCAAAAAGTCCTGAAATAATAAGCATGGAGATAATGCAACTTTATCAAACAGAAACATACAATACAGAAATGACTTTCCAATCATTTCCAAAGCAATTGTTGCATCAGCAGGGTTAGTATTTGCAGTTTTATATTCACACATGATCAATCCTGTTTCATTTATAGATACATATAGCATTGGGGAAGTTCATGCAGATGCTGTAACCAGTCAAAAAACACAGCCTGCAGAATTCTTTGTTTACACAAATGAAGAAATGCCTGTGCTGGAAAAGATGTTTCATCCTGCACGTTCCACCCACTTTGCCATACATCTTAATCTTGATGAACCTATAGAAATAAAGTACAACCTGATTAATTATACTATACGAAAGAACTCTCTCTTTATCATTCATCCGGGCATTGTTCATGCACTAAAAAAAGTAGACCATTTACCCACTATTAGCGTTGGCTTCTCACATGATTTTTTGGGCGGAGCAATGGTGCATAAAAAACACCCTGAGGCACTAAGCTTTTTATTGCAGCAAAGCGATCCGTTATTTATGCTTACTGATACAGAAGCTAAAACTTTTTTCTCTTTGGTGCTTTATTTAAAGAACCTTGTTGATAATGGTCAACATCCGTTTAAAGAAGATATGATACATCATAGCTTCAATCTTTTTTTGCTGGAGCTGGCGGCAGTTGTAAAAAAATACAGAATTGCTGAGGAACACGGAATGACCCGGAAAGAAGATATTTTATTCAATTTTTTAAAACAGTTAGCTGCCCATTTTAAGGAAGAAAGAAGCGTGCAATTTTATGCGGATGCCCTTTTTATTACGCCAAAGCATTTAACCAAGATAGTAAAAGAACTTACTACTAAAACCTGCGGTGACTTAATTGATGAAATGGTTATCACAGAAGCTAAGATCTTGCTTGGCGATCTTTCTTATTCTGTAGGCCAGGTGGCCGATGCTTTACATTTCAGTGACCAGTTTTTCTTTTCAAAATTTTTTAAAAGACGAACTGGTTTGAGTCCCAAAGAATATAAAAATTCTATTTAATTCCATTTGTCTCTTTCTCCAATTTGATCTGTTATATAATTCTTGTAGTAACGTGATAAGAATACAAAAGTACTACTCGTATAAAGATTCAAGGTTAGTAGAATCCTTTAAAATGCTTTCAGGTAAATCATTTGGATCAAGGAATTGCACCTTTTCACCAGAAGCAGCTTGGCCTTGAAAAGCAGGTGGACGCTCATTCGAGTAAAAAAAATTTGCTTGTTTCAAATTACTTACTATGGCAGTGCTCTGCAGGTAATACCCGCTAAAGCCTGTGGCAACTACATCCCGGATGTAAACCCAATTCGTAATTTGATCATGCTCTCCCCTGCCCGTAAAAGTATGAATGGCAATTTTTTTAGTTTTTTCCGGTATAACCATTTGTGGCTTACAACTGAAAAGGATAAAAGTAATTACAATGTAGAATAATTTTGTTTTCATGGTGTTCATTATGATGATAAAACAAAAGGGAGATTTAACCTCCCTTATTGGATTTAGTATTAAGTAATCCATTTTAATTGAGCATGAACTTCAAACCTACTTCCAGGCCAGCAGTCGAATTGTAGGTTTTCACTCTGCCAAAAGTAAAGCCGGAAAATGTTTCATCTTCAGCATTAGTGAAATCATAATCAAAACGAAAAGCAGTGTTCAAAAACACTTGTTTAGTCAGTTTGTATTGTGCGCCTGCAACAACAACGCCGCCAAAAGTGGTTGTTTTATATCGATCTTTTGTATCACTTATAATCTTGTTGCCATCTTTATCAGCAAAGTTCGCATCTGATAAAAAGCTGAGTTGTGGTCCGATCTTTCCTATAAAAGATATGGACTTTGAACTACTTGAAACATATGTAAAATATACAGGCACCTTTAAATAGCTTACTTTTTGATTATATTCTATGTTATTAAGCTTATAACGCTGCCCCTGGAAAGAGAAAAGCGCATCAATTCCAACTCCTGCATTCTTATCAAAACCATATTCGCCGCCAAGACCAAAGCTCCCGTTTACTGTTATTTTGTTATTATAGTTGCTGTTGTTCCGGTCGTCTTTATTTTGAAGAAAACTTAACTGCGGTATTGCTTTTACACTTACCGAAAAACCTTGCTGTGCAGTAGCTTCATTTCTATTATTTAGTGCGGCTATCACCAATGCTGATATCAAAATCTTTTTCATTTTGTATTTTTTACTTGTATTTAATTTTTATCCTTTAAGAATTTTATTAAGGAAATTTTTACGACTATCTCGTATTTTCTGGCGGACTAAGGTCGCCGTAACTTTTATTCATCTTAACTGCTTTAATGTTTGTAATTCATAACACAAAGCTCAATCAAAGGCCTATCAAAAGAAATGTTTATACGGAGTAAGGTTATGTCTAAAAGGAGCAGTTTTATAACACAGATATATGACATCGTTGTTCAACAACAAAGCATTCCTTTTATCTTTTATATTGTAAGATTTCTTTTATTTAATTTTAAGTAACAGGTTGCATGCTAAAAGATCCCTTACATAATATTAAGCTGTTGTTGCTGCAGGTTTGCGAAGGCAATGAAGTTGCTTTTAAAGCCATCTTTAATTTTTATAAAGAACGGTTTTTTGCTGCCTCTTTTAGAATGACTCATTCAAAGGATATTGCCGAAGAGATTGTACAAGAAGTTTTTGTAAACCTCTGGATAAAACGAGCCCAGGTTGCTGCTGCCATTAATCCTGAAAGCTATTTGTTTACCATGCTTCATAATAGCATTTTTGCTCACTTTAGAAAGCTGGCTTTGGAAAAGACATTGAGACAAACAATCACGCAACAATCAGAGATAAATATTGCAAGCCCTGTTGAAGAAATTTTACTTGCTAAAGAAAACCGCCAAATACTTGAAACACTAATAAATCAGCTTCCACGGCAACAACGCATTGTATATCAACTAAGCAAACAGCAGGGATTAAGCCGTGACGAGATTGCCGCTCAACTAAGCATTTCGCCTCACACAGTAAAAAATCATTTACAGCAGGCGATGCAATTTATCCGTGCTTATTACAAAGCCGGAGCTTCTGCTTTTATTTGGATAGCCATCTGGCACAGCCTGTAGAAATATTTTATTTCCCTAGTACATTGTTGTTTGTCTGTTCATCTCTATTAAACTGCTTTGTTGTTTATTAAGATTTGAAATATGTCTCTGTCTAAAGAAAGAATAATTTATTTACTCAACGCATACTCTGCACAAAATGTTTCAGAAGCCGAAAAACAGGAATTATTTTCATGGGTAAATGAAACAGGTGAACATGAATTGCTGCGACATCATATCGAAAAATTAACCTATCAATATAATACAAAAGAACCTGTACCAACAGTTGACTGGGAACAATTATATGGGCGCATCATTAATGAAACAGCAATAAACAAACACAATTCAAAAGTTAGAAACATCTCATGGTTGAGATGGTCAGCCGCGGCTGCAATAATCATTTTGTTTAGTGTAGGCAGTTATCTTTCTTTAAATCATTCTTCTAAAAAAATACTTATTGCTCACACTCTACAACTACCTGTAAACAACGATGTAACAGCACCCGCAGCCAACAAAGCCATAATCACTTTATCAGATGGACGTAAAGTGCAACTTGATAGCATCGGCAATGGAACGCTTGCCCGGCAAGGAAATGTGCAGGTTACCAAACAGCCGGATGGCCAGATTATATACAAAGGAATAGCTGGCGAAAGTTTGTATAATACATTAACTGTTCCCCGCGGAAGCAAAGTAGTTACGATAAAATTATCAGATGGTACACAGGTTTGGCTTAATAGTGAAAGCTCTTTGCGGTATCCTGCTTCTTTTACCGGTTATGAAAGAAAAGTAGAAATAACAGGCGAAGCTTACTTTGAAGTAGCGCATAACGAGGCGATGCCATTTATAGTAGAAAAAGATGCGCTGCAAATAAAAGTATTGGGCACGCATTTCAACATTAATACCTACGACGATGATGGAACAAGTAAGGTAACTCTGTTGGAAGGTTCAGTAAAAATTATAAAAGATGGTAAGCAAAACTTATTAAAGCCTGGGCAGCAAGCGCAAATAAGTGATAACATCCAGGTGATAAATAATATTAATGTTGATGAAGTAATAGCATGGAAAAATGGGCAGTTCCAGTTTGGTGATAAAGCCGATCTCCATCTTATAATGAAAAAAATAGCAAGGTGGTATGATGTAGATATAGCTTATGAAGGTGGCCCTGTTAACCAGCGGTTTGGCGGCGAAATGCCGATGAACAGTAACCTTTCGCAGGTATTGGAAATACTAAAAACCAGTGGTGTGAAATTTAAAATAGATGGTAAAAAAGTGATCGTTAAGCCTTGAAGCAGGTAAACAAAATCATCCAATTAACTAAATAAAAAGCCAGTAGTGGTTGCAACACTGCTGGCTATAAATCAGGTTAATTTTTAAAATACAATCTCGTGAACTGTTATTTATTGTTTAACCCAAACAACAAAGTTATGCTTTTGAAAGTTCTTTTAATCTTCCCTAAAACGGGACTAACTAAAACATTGCGAGTTATGAAATTAACCGCTTTCATCTTACTAACTATTTGCATGCAGGTGAGCGCCAAAAGCTACTCACAAAAAGTAACATTATCGGCTAATAATGCATCTCTTGAAAATGTAATAAAGAATATTAAAAAACAAACGGGCTATTCTTTTTTCTATAATGCCGATTGGCTTCAAAAGGCAAATGCAGTAACAGTGCAAATAAAAGATATGCCTGTTGAGGATGCGTTAAATATTGTTTTCAGAGATCAGCCTTTAAGCTATACGGTTATCAATAATACCATTGTTCTCAAATTAAAAGATGCGGCGGTCTTCAATGCATTACCAAATCATTCCGCAGCATTTCCTCCATCTGATATTCATGGCCGTGTGGTTAATGAAAAAGGTGAACCGATGCAGGGCGTAACGGTTGCTGTAAAACATACTAAGGAAGCCACTGCAACTAACGCAAACGGAGAGTTTAATATATCAGCAAGTAAAGGTGCTGTGCTTGTATTCACTTATATAAATTATGCAAAGCAGGAAGTAACTATAGGTTCACAAAATACCATCTCTATTGCCATGCAGCAACAAACATCAGCACTTAACGATGTAGTTGTAATTGGCTATGGCTCCCGCCAAAAGAGAGATGTAACAGGAGCTGTATCAACCGTGGGAGCAAAGGATATTGAAAAAAGTACATCAATGACGCCTGAGCTGGCACTGCAGGGAAAAGCCGCCGGAGTATTTGTAGCAAGTGGAGGAGGCGAGCCAAACTCAAGACCTGTAATTAGAATAAGAGGTGTGAATACATTTGGCTATTCTGAACCTTTATATGTGGTAGATGGATTGCCGATATATGAAGGAGGCGCCGGGCAAACAGGCG